>DASRJB010000665.1:0-14195 GCA_035649715.1 Pirellulaceae bacterium | reverse complement strand
GGCCAAGGTCGAAGTCTTCAAGCGGCTGGAGACCGACGGCTGGAACGCGACGAACATCACGCTCTATTCGCACTGCGGCACGCACATGGACGCCCCGCGACATTTCGTGCCCGGCGGTGATCCGCTCGAAAAGATGGACCTTGCAGCCTGCTGCGGGCCGGCGCGAGTGCTCGACCTGACGCCGATTCAGCCGCGGGAACTGATTGGCGTGTCGCACTTGCAGCGCTGGCACGACGTGATTCGGCCCGGCGACCGGCTGCTGCTACGGACCGATTGGCATCGCCGCTTCGGCACGCCGCCCTATCGCAACGAGCTGCCCCGCATCGCGCCCGAGCTGGCCAGATGGCTGGTTGAGCGCCGCGTGGCCCTGCTGGGCGTCGAGCCGCCCTCGGTGGCCGACGTCAACAGCCTCGAAGAGCTGACCGTCGTCCACCAGATTCTGCTCGGCGGCAACGTCGTGATCGTCGAAGGCCTGGCCTGGCTCGACCAGCTCCGCAGCGACCTCGTGGAGTTCATCGCGCTGCCCTTGCGCATCGTCGGCGGCGACGGTTGTCCCGTGCGGGCCATCGCGATCGAAACGAATTGACCGCGACCGCGCGGAACGTGCTGCTTGTGCCGGCGCTGAGGCATGTCGTTTGCAGCCCCATCCACCAGCATGTTCCGCTTCCTTCCTTGGAAATTCGTCGTGCAGCGAGCGGCGCGGGCCTATGGCCTGGCCGACCCGATTCGCTGGCTCGCTCGCCTCCGCAGTTTCGCGCAGGCCTCGGAGGTGGCCGAGCCCATCGAGCTGCTCCGGGCGGGGATTCTGTTCCACGCTCGCGGCGCGGTGAACACCAAGGCCATCCAGCACAACCTGGATTGGATTTGGCCCTATTGGGCGCAGCGGCAATTCGATCCGCGCGACGTGTCGTTCATGCCGCGCGGCTTCGCGGTCAGTCACGTCAATCTGACCCACCGAAACTGGACGGCCCTCGGCCTGCCCGAGCTTTCCCTCTATCCCCTGGTCGATCCCCGCGGGCTGTTAACGCCGCTGCACGACGGGTGGTCGCTCGACTGCTGGCTGATCGACGCTGGCGGCCGGGCCCTCGTTCCCAGCCGGCTCACCGACGATGCCGTGCGGCAGGAGCTGTGCCTGCAGGGCGAGCTGGCGGTCCGTACGACGGCCCGGCTCGGCGACCTGACGCTCGAGCAAACGGCCCAAGTAGTCGCCAGCGGCGGGCACCCGGCGGTGGTGCTCGATGTGACTGCCGCGAGCCCGCGGGGCGGCCAGCTCGTGGTGGCCATCCGGCCCTACAACCCCGAGGGAGTGCAGTTCATCGATTCGATCGCCGCGCGGGACGGGCACGACGGCTGGCTCGTCAATGGCCGGCAAGAGGTGTTGCTCGATCGGCCTGCCCAGCGGCTGCTGGCGTCCGATTATGCAGGCGGCGACGTCTACCGGCGGCTGGTCGATGCCGACAGCGCCGCCGGGGCGGCCGAGCCGGCCAGCGTGCGCTGTCCGGTGGGCATGGCAACCGCGGCGGCCGTGTTTCCGCTCGCGGGCGGCCCCGGCGCCGTCCAGGTGCGCGTTCCACTCCAGCAGGAGCTAGCGGCCCTGGGCAACCGCCGCGGCTTTCACTCGGAAGTGACGTGGACCACCGCCTGTGCCGAGGCGGCCGAGCTGCGCCTGCCCGACGAACGAATGCAGTTTCTGTACGATGCCTCCGTGCGGACGCTGCTGCTATTGTCGGCCGACGAGATTGTGCCGGGGCCTTACACCTACCGGCGGTTCTGGTTTCGCGACGCCTGCCTGATGATGAACGCGCTCTTGGCAATCGGCCTGGTGGACCGCTGCCGGCGGGCGATTGGCCGGTTTCCCGCGCGGCAGCTCGCCAGCGGTTACTTCCGGTCGCAGGACGGCGAGTGGGACTCGAACGGCCAGGTGTTGTGGATCCTCGATCGATTTGAATTGCTCGCGGCCGAAGCCTTGCCCGACGCACTGCTGACGCCGGTGCAGAAGGCGGTGCGCTGGGTCGACCGCAAGCGAACGAAGGGCGACGGGGACGCGCTGCATGCCGGGCTGCTGCCGGCGGGCTTCAGCGCGGAGCACCTGGGTCCGAACGACTATTACTATTGGGACGACTTCTGGTCCGAGGCGGGCCTGCGGGCAGCGGGGCGAATCTTCGCCCGCCACCAGCGCCAAAGCGACGCCGCGCGCGCCGTGGCCCTGGCCCGCGAGCTGCGCGGTGCGATCGATCGCAGCCTGGCCCGCATTCCCGCCTGGCGCTCGCTGGGGGGAATTCCGGCATCTCCCTATCGTCGCATGGATTCCGGCGCCGTCGGCTCGCTGGTCGCCGATTATCCGCTCCAACTCTTCCCGCCGGGCGCTCCACCGATCATGGCGACGGCCGAGGCCCTGCTGCGGCGCTGCTTCGTGCAGGGAGGGTTTTTCCAGGACGTCATCCATTCGGGCATCAACGCCTATTTGACGCTCGACATTGCCCAGACGCTGCTCCGCGCCGGCGACGCTCGCTACTGCGAACTTCTGGCCGCCGTGGCCGGACTGGCCTCGCCGACCGGGCAATGGCCCGAAGCCATTCATCCGCACACCCGCGGCGGCTGTATGGGAGACGGACAGCACGGCTGGGCGGCCGCCGAGTGGATCATGCTGCTCCGCAATTGTTTCGTCCGCGAGGAGGCCGATCGCCTGATCGTTGGGTCGGGCTTGTTGCCAAAGTGGACCAGTGCGGGCCGGCCGCTCTCGTTTGGACCGACGTTGACGCCGTGGGGGAAAGTCAGCGTCCGGATCGAATCGGCCGCCGCCGCACCAGTCCTGCAAGTAACCGCCGACTGGCATGGGCAGCCGCCGCCCGTCGACGTCGAAGTGCCGGGCTTTCAGCGGCGACGACTAGACGGTGGCGGACGGCTGGAGCTGGAACCGCAGCCAGCCAGCGAAGCCGGCGGGAAGCCTGAGCGCGCGCAAGAATTGCGATCATGAAAATTGCGATGCTGACCAACACGTACCTGCCGCACGTGGGCGGAGTCGCCCGCTCGGTGAGCACGTTCCAGGCCGAGCTGACGCGCCGCGGCCACACCGTCCGCGTCATCGCGCCGCAGTTCGAAGGCGCGCTGGATTCCACCGACGAAGTTCTCCGCCTGGCCGCCGTGCAGAACTTCAACGGCAGCGACTTTTCGGTGACGATGCCGCAGCCCGGCGTCGTCGCCGAATTCCTTGATCGAATGCAGCCCGAGCTGCTGCACAGCCATCATCCGTTCCTCGTCGGCGACACGGCCCTGCGGGCGGCCTGGACCCGCCGGCTGCCGGTCGTCTTCACGCACCACACGATGTACGAGCAGTACACGCACTACGTGCCGCTCGATTCCGCGGCCCTGCGGCGGGCCGCGGTGCAGATGGTCACCGAGTACTGCAACCTCTGCACGCACGTCATTGCGCCCAGCCGGAGCATCGCCGACCTGCTGGTGGAGCGGGCGGTTACGACTCCGATCAGTGTGATTCCGACCGGCATCGATCTGGACAGCTTCGCCAGCGGCGACGGCGACGCTTTTCGCCGGCGGCACGGCGTTGCTGCGGACGCAGTGGTGGTGGGCCACGTGGGCCGCCTGGCGGACGAAAAGAACCTGGGCTATCTCGCGCGGGCCGTGGGCCTGTTTCTGGCCGAGCGGCCGGACGCGGTGTTCGTCGTCGTCGGGTCCGGCCCCAGCAGCGAGTCGCTGCAAGCGACCGTGGCCGAACTCGCCGCGCTGTCGCAAGTCCGGATGCCGGGGACGTTGACCGGCCAGGAGCTGTTCGACGCCTATGCCGCCATGGACCTGTTCGCCTTCAGCTCGCAGTCGGAGACGCAGGGCATGGTCCTGGTGGAAGCGATGGCCGCGGGCAATCCGGTAGTTGCCCTGGACGGTCCCGGCGTGCGCGATGTGATGTCGCCGGACAGCGGCGTGCTGCTGGCGGCCGATGCTCCGGCGGAGGACTTTGCCCAGACCCTAGCCGGGATCACTCGCGACCGCGCCGCCTTGCAGCAGCGGGCCGAGCGGGCCCGCCGCTCGGTCGCCGACTTCGATATCAAATTCTGCGCCGACCGCCTGCTGGGACTCTACGAGCAGCTGATTGCAGACTTTACGCAGCGCCCGGAAGCCGACTTTTCTCCCTGGGATCGCTTGCTCCGCCGACTGGAAATCGAGTGGAACCTGATCGTCGAAAAAGCCGCCGCCGTCCGTGCCGCCATCGCCGAAGCCCCTTCGCCGCCGGCCTGACGGGGGGACGAACTCAGCTGGCGTCAGTCGTTGGTTCGAGGCGGATCATGTCGAGGGCGCTGATCGCCGGCAATTTGGCTGGCTCCTTGCCGAAGAGGAAATCGGCTCTGGTGAGATTCGCGTCGAAGGTCAGGCCGCTGAGCGCCTCGACGTGCTGAATCGTCGTCTGGACCAGCTCTCCCGGATGGTTCGCGGGATCAACTTCGTCGCCGCCACTATAGTCGTGCTGCATCACGAAGGCAGCCGCACACAACTTGTTCCGCGAGTTGACCCAGGCGACGATCCGCCAGAGCGACTGGGGGATTTTGACCTTGCGGAAGATCGGGTCGGAATCGAGAAAGACGTGTCCGGTGAACACCGACACTCTCCCGTCCTGAGGCGACTGGGTAGCGGCGACGTGCTCGGCGAGGCGGGGCCAGATTTCGCGCGTCAGCGGCGTGCCGGGTAGCGGCGTTGTATTCGTGAGGTGCATCGTGTCGTGGGCGGCCTGTTGAGCCTGCTCATGGCTCCCCCAGGCGACGTCGCTCCACCGCGCCAGCGGACGCCGATCGAATTCGCTGCCCCGGTAGAACGCCAGGTCGAGCTGCGCCTCCTCGTCGATGCGAGGTTCCTCGACCCAGACGCTCGCCTCGCGCGGGATTTTTACCTGCTGCTGAAAGTCGCAATTGGCGGCCGCGTAGAACGCCAGCCGCCGCTGCCGATGCATGACGATGCTGAAGTGCGCGTAGGAGAGAACGTACGAGTGCTTCCAATCACCGCCGAGATCGGCCCGTCGCGCCGTCAGCGCCGCCATCGCACTCGTCAATCGCGGCAGCGACAGCTCGAACTCTTTGCCCAAGAAGACCTCGTCGTATCCCGGGCGACTTGCATCGCGCTGCCTGTCACTTCGGGCCTCTGATTCGGCCCGCCACTGTTTGACCAGCTCAAGGATCTCAGGCGTAATCCGCACGGCGACGCCCAGCGACTGGCTCTTGCTGACGTGGACGGCAGCAACTTGCTGCGCCTTCCGATCCCTCCGTCCTTGCACGAGCAAGGGGGATCCCGACGAACCCAAAAGGGTCGGCATGTTGTGCCGCACGAGTCTTCGCTCGACGTCCACGAGTTGCCCATGTGCGCGCCACGGGCCTTCCGAGGGGCCGGGGGTGCGCGTTCCGTAACCGATCAATTCGGCGCGCATTCCTGTTTTGAGTTCTCTGGCCGCAAGTTCCAGATCGATGCTTTCTCCCATGGGCTCGGGGAGAAAGATTACACCAATGTCGCACTCGGGAGCGCCGCTGCGGGACCAGTCGCTGTGTACGCGGCAAATGTCGGAGTTCGGCGGATCGTGCCTGAGGCGGATGGGCGGCATCCCCGGCCGCTGGGGAAACTCGATGGTGAATTGCGTCGCCCAGCCCCGCTGTTGGAAGAGCACGTGAGCGGCCGTCATCAACAGCCGGCCGCCGACGAGGAAGCCTGTGCTCGTGACCTGTGACTCGTTGACGTCGCTCGTCACTCGCGCCAGGACTTGGGTGGGAAACTTGCCTTCGCGGACGGCGCGCGGCTTGGCCGTTTCGGCAGGCTGCTCGGCTGGAGGCGTCTCAATGCCAGCCGCGTCCGGCTCCAGGAGGGCGCTGGTGAACCGCTCGGTCTCTTCGCGGAGGCGTCTGTGGCGCGAGGGATCACCTTCTGGGGGAAGATTCGCAAAGACTTCCTTGACCCACTGCTCCAATCGATTCGCATCCGGGATTGGCGCGTAATGGGATTGTGCAAACTGGCGGACATACTCCAGCGCATCGGCGGGACTGAACGACGAAATCCGTTCGCGGAGGACAGAACCCTCCAGGTGCGCAGGCACGTCCAAGGAGCCGAGCAGGATGATGTGCAGTTCACCGAGTTCAGGCGGAATAGCGGCCTGGTCTATCAGTGCCAGGATCAAATCGCGAATCTCTGGTGAAAGGTCCTTTTCGACGTCGTCGATTACGAGCCAAAGTGGATCCTTCGGGGAGGGCCCGCTCGCCATCACCCACTGCATCACACTGTGGCCCCACCGGTCACCCGCTGTCTTACGCTGCGGCATGGCAGCCAGGTCGGCGCCGAATGCGGAACCGATCGACCTCGCGATGTCGTCGGGCTCGCGGCCGAGCAGGTTGAAGGCTGCCACCCGAATGCCGCCAGCGCTCTGGGCGAAGGAGCGGATGTACTCGAGCGAGTATGACTTGCCGCTACCCGGGGGCCCCTCCACGATCAGAACCCGCGGGCCGCCGGGCGCGGCCAGTTGCCGCACGTGTTCGCGCAGCTGGTTGCGGTTGATGAGCACCGGCTCGCGCAGAGGCAGCGTGCTGGGCTGCGGCGGTTGCGGAGCCGCCAGGCTAATGCGGAGCGCTTCGCCGAGAGGCGACAAGTTCTTGTGCGGCGAATCGGTCGCCAGCAGGAATTGCTCGCGGCTGAGTCCCGCGGGTCGATATCTTTCCCAATCCGCCAACATCAGCTGATGGACTTTGCCGGCGTCTCCCTTGGTCTTACGCAAGGGAAAGACGGGAATGCCGCGGGTCAGCGCGCGTTCGGCGAGGGTCCCAGCGCCCCCGCGGGAATGGCCGCCGATGAGGATGACAGCCTGCCCCTCTTCCAAGACCTGCCGGTACCACTCTTCATCCGCCTCCAACGACCGTGGTTGCGTGAGCGGAAGGGCTGCCTCCGGATCGCCGATCTGGCGAAAATAGCCGTCCGGCGATTTACCTGGGGCCAGGCGGGCTTTGCCAAACGACTCGGCGACGGCTTCGTCCACTCCCTGCCAGCCGCCGGCGATCAGGCCGACATCCAGGTCGGCGAGCAGGCGGCCGACTGCACGCGCCGTCTCGACATCGGTTCGCGAAGCACGGACGCCCGAGCCGGCGACACAGACCCAGGCCCACGGCTTCTCGCGCGCTGTCTCGGGCGCCGCGCTCGGCTGCTCCGGAGTGGGCAACGCGGGGATAGGAATCTTGCAGATGTCGATTTGCCGGTCCAGGCTGGTCACCACAGCGACCCAGGGCATGTGCGGGTGCAGTACGATCGACCCTCCGCGCGACTTATCCTCCGACCTGGCCTCGCGCTCCCAGATTACTTCGCCCCGCTCCAGATGAATGACGCTGGCGCTGGCTGGGTGCACTTTGACTGCCAGTAGCGTGACGCCTTCAGCGACACGGCGCAAGTCCAGCCCGGCCACGCGGCCGCTGCCGCAAGGAACTTTCAGCCGCAGGCGTTTTTGGGCGACATCCCAGAACTGAAGTTGCCCCTCGAGAGTGCCGGCGATCAGCAGCGGGCCCGTCTCGGTATTGAAGTGCCGCGTGGCCACGGACCAGGCCAGGCTGGCAGCCGATACGGGCAGCTCGCGAATCTCGTGCGCTGTTGGGCTGCCCTTGGAAAAGCGCGGCTCCGATTCCCATTCCAGCACGAACACCGCCGCAGCCGTGGCGACGGCCAGCGCTGAGGGGCCGAGCCATTGCAGGGCCCGAACCTTGCCGGCGGCAAACCAGTGCCGCCCGAGCAGGCTGAACGTCTGTGGATCCCAGAAGCGAACGGTCCCTCCAGCCGTCCCCGTTACGAGCCATTTGCCGTCGGGAGAGAATTTCGAGCAGCGAACTTCGCTGTTGTGATCGCCCAGGGTCGTGAGAAGCTCGGGGGGCCGAGCCGGATCCGTGACGCGGTGAATCAAGACCTTATGCGAGTGGCAAGCCGTGGCAAACGTCACGTCGTCGCCAGACCAGCTCACCTCATTGAGCCCTTTCTGGCTCATGTTCTGCCAGTCGATCGTGGAATCCTTGCGGCTGGGCCGCCACAAGCCCAGCTGCCCGCTGCGCGTCGGGGCAGCCAGCAGGTTGCCCCGCGGCGACCAGGCAATCCGGCTCAGCGGCTCGCTGGCCTCGAGGGACTGCATCGGCGCTGCAGCGGCACGCCGCTCGGAGTAGGTCAACTCCACGACACGGCTTTCGGCGGCGGGCAGTTGCAAGCGTTGTGCAGCCGCGGCGTAGTCGCCGCCGAGCCAGTTGAGCACGCTGCTCACCGCGGGAGTCCAGGCACCGGTGCCAGTCCCCGCCGCAGTCGGCGCCTGCGTGGGGTCTACCAACAGCGCGTGCAGCCCCGACAAGCGGCCGAGCGAGCCCTCGATGTGCTGTGAGACGTGCAGCATGACTTCGCGGCCCTTGACGCGCGGCAGAGCGTCGAGCAGCTCCTCCCGTACGCCGGGAGCAAAGTCGTACAGCTCCTGATTGCGCCCCGCCAGGGGCGCTGCCTCCTCCTCCTCCTCCTCGGCGACCTGGTCCGGCTGGGCACGGCGCAGGAGGCCCGCGTGCCACAATTCGGCCTCGGCCACGCGGCCGGCGCGCTCGCCGAGCAGATCTCGAGCGATCAGCCGCATGATCGGCAGGTTGACGAGCGGCGATACGGCGAGGCAGGTCGCCAGCTCGACGGCCGGCCGCGAAGCGCCCTGCCGGAAATCGCGCACCAGCTCGCTGGCGTCGCGCGGCGGATGGACCTTGTTCGCCTCGGCACTTGTCGCGAGGCGATATCCCGCGGCCCGCGCCGGGTTGCCGGCCAGCCAGGCCGCCAGCTGGTGAAGGTGTGCGGGATCCAGCCACGTCACGGGGACCAGCGGACGAGTTTCGGCGGCAGACTCTTCCGGGCCAGCTTCGTCGGCGAAGCCCCACGACGCCCAGCGATCGATGGGGCGGCCCTGGAGGTTTCGATTCTCCGCAAACCATTGCACCGGAAGCAGGGCGTGCTCGTCGGACCAGCCCAGCGCCGTCCGGTCCCACAGCGCCTCCGGCAGCGTTTGGGCGAGCACCACGGTTCCGTGCCGCATCCACTGCGAAAGCTGAGCCGCGACTTCCCCGCGCCTCCAGGCGGGCGACACGCAGTCGCTGCAAACCAGAATCAGGTGCGGATTACGAATGGACGGCCGAGTCAGTGCCGCCTGCGGCAAAATCCGGCTGCTGGCGGGATCGATCAGGCAGGGACGCGTTTCCGTGTCGAGATAGTGCGTCCGCACCGAACGAAACGTGCCCGACGTTTCCAGCGCCGAGCGCAGCGCGTCGAGCGTCTCGCGCCACAGGGTCATGGAAGGGCCAACGTCGCAAACCAGCGATAGATCGACGATCCGCTCGCGAACCGGCCGCAGCACCAGCTCCCAGATCCCTTCGTCGGTGATGCGGCGGACCGTCGCGTCGATGTCGAGCTCGCGCCGCGCGACCGACGGTCCGCGCCGGGCGACTGGTCGGATGGCCCGCACCATGGCCAGCGGCTCTCCTGGTACGGGGACCGCCACCGTCGCCGTTGTCGCTCCCGGCGAACTTACCGTCGGCAGCAGCCGACGCTCGCCGGTCGCCGCGCCGCGGCTCTCGACAGGCGGCTGCGAATCCCGTGCGTCGCCGGTCGAGTCGCGTTTTCCGGTTGCGCCTGGCGGCGGCGGTGGAACCGGGGGTGGCGGCGGTGGAGGCGGAGGCGGCGGCTCGTCACCAGTGGACCACTGCGCTGCCAGCCAGATCGCCTGGACGACGTCCGTGCCCTCGTGCGGCCAGCGCAGGTGGCTTGCAGCCGCGTCAATCCGGCGGGCCAGCGCCTGGGCGACATCCGCCAGCGGGCCCGGCTGCGGCTCGACGTTCGCCTCGGCCTGTGGCTCGGCAGCGGTCAACGGCTCAGCTCCCGCATCAAGAGGTCGATCAGCACGGTTCGCTCGCTAGGGCTGGGGGCTTGGCCCTGCATGATCAGGTAGAGCGTGTTGAGCAGCTGATCGTTTGCCACGGGACCGTTCCGCCGGTTGGCCAGGTATTTGGCCAGCACGTCTTTCAGCGCCTCGTCCCGCTGCTGCCCGTCGGCCTTGGTCCACCAGGGCTCATCCTTGAAGTGCTGCTCGACGATGTTCTTCAGCCGCTGCTCGGCCTCGTTCTCCATATCGATGTTCAGCCGGAGGCAGCGGCGATAGAAGGCCGCGGGGAGCTCGCGCTCGCGATTGCTGGTGAGCACGATGATCGGAAAGCACTGGCACTGCACCCGCCCCTCTTTAACGATCGTGCTGGTCTCTCCGCTGCTCAGCTCGCCCGTCGCCACTTCGACTCCTTCCGGGTGTTCGTCCTTGATGCGGACCAGCTCCGGAATCGAAAAATAGCCGTCCTCCAGCACGTGCAGCAGGTCGTTGGGCAGGTCCACGTCGGCCTTGTCGATTTCATCGAAGAGTACGACTCGCGGCTCGCTATCGACGAACGCAGTTCCCAGCCATTTGAGCGTCAGGTAACGATGGATTTCTTCCGATGGGCGGCCTTTCGAGCCCTTCGAGCGGCCCTCCAGGTTGGCATCCCGCAGCCGCGCCACGGCGTCGTACTCGTACAGCCCCTCGGTCAGCGTCGAGCGGGAGTTGATCGGCCACTTCAGCACGTCCCCCAGCCCCAGCTCGTAGGCGATCGCATAGGCCAATGACGATTTGCCGACGCCCGGGTCGCCAGTTACCAGGAGTGGCCGCCGCAGGTAGAGCGCCGCATTGACCATCAACTTGTCCGTGGGCGTGGCTACGTAGGTGCTGCCGCGGTGTTCGGCCGCCGGCTTCTTGAAATTGCGCCAGGGGGGCGCGGTATTCTTCAGCCGCTGGATGCCGGCGTGGGGTTTGCGGTCGCCGTGAAAGATCTTCCAGTCGCTCATGTGAATTCTCTGGGATTGGAAATCTGGTGATCCGCATCTTCGACAAACAGCGTCAGGTGCTGGGGCAGATGCCGGTCGGTTCCGCCGGCCTTTCGCAGCTCCCAGATCTTGTGCGGCAGCTCTTCCGGCTTCCAGCAGAACAGCTTGTCCTTCGCGGCCAGCATTTCCGCCGCTGCCTCGTCGGACCTGGCCCAGGCGAGAATCGGCACCCCCCGCGTCAACGCGTGGCTGACCAGCGGCAGCGGCTCGCCGGCGCGGCAAGTCTGGCGCGAGACGATGCAGCCCAGTCCCAAGTGCTTGTCGAGCGCCGGCAGGCCCAGCGCCGCCGGCGCCGGCTCTTCGGGCCAGCAACAGGCGAGAACGCCGTCGGCCAGCTGATCGGCGGGCGTCAGCGGCTTGCCGCGGATCGCATCCCAGCGGGGCTTGAACCGGCTGCGGATCACATCGGCCCGATCAGGGCGTTTGGGGTCGTGCGGAATCGCCACGCGAACGACTACGGCGTGCCGCTTGCCAATCGTCACGTAGTCCGGCTGGAACGACCCGACATCGATTTCCCACTGATCCACCGCCTGCCCCAACAACTCCAGCGGCAAGAATAGCTCCAGGGGCACGCCTTCCTCGGTGCCCAGCGTCCGTGTCAGCCGGTCCTGCACCCGCTCGAGAAACTCGGTCGGGTAGCCCCATTTCAGCTCCTTCGCCTTGAACTCGTCGGCGAACAGCGGCTGGGCCGGGCCCGTGCCCCAGCGCACCCAGGACCAGGCGAGCAGCCTGGTCTCGCTGGTCAACCGCGACGCGTCTTCTCCCTTGGCCAGCTGGAAGTACAACTGCACCCGGGGCCGATCCCGGTCCGCCGGTCCGCCCAGCGCGGGAAGTGCACCGCCCAGCAAATGATTAGCCGCGGCGATGGCCGCCTGCAGCGGACCGTGAATGACTGTGTCCTGGGTGGCCGCGAGCAGTTCCGCCGCAAACTCCGCGAGCGGCACCGTGCCGTTGCTCAATCGCTGGAACTCCGCCAGGTCCCACGCCAGGTGCAGCTTCGACCAGCTGCCGCCCCACGGGGGATTGCCTTCAGTCAGGTTCTGCAATTGCAGGCGGCCGACCACGGCGCGCTGACGACGCAGCACCAGATCGTGGTCGAGCCGCTCATCGGAGAGAACTGGGGCCAGGTGGGCCAGCGCATAGCTGTAGTCCGTCAGCAACTCCTTGCGCATCTGGCTGGCGCTGGGGCTATTCAGGTTCTCGCCGCTGAGAAAGGCTACGATCAGGAGGGAACCCGCGCCATCGCGGTGAAACCGTTCGACGATGGCGTCCAACTCATCCGGGAGGTAGAGCTCGGGCAGCAGCTGAGTTTGGACCAGACTCGTGCGCAACTGCTCTAGCCGCTGCTTCGTCCTGATCGACGACTTGAGAAGCTCCTTTGCCTTGTTGACGTGGTTCACATTCCACATGCGAGTGTCGCTGCCAATTAGATGATTGGTGCCGAGCGGCCGCTGCTTGTTAGCGCGGGTCAGGAGAGTAGCTTGGCGACGTCGGGATACTTGCCGAGGATCGCCTGAAAGGGGATGCCCTGGTTGTACTTGCTCCAGTTGTTTACCGGCTTTGGATCCGTGCTGTTGTGCAACGCCACCAGTTCGAGACGGGCGTTGAAGCAGGGGGACCCTGAGGACCCGCCCAGCGTGCTGGTGCGATATTTGACGCGACTCCGGTTCTGGTTCAGTTCGATGACCGACTTGGAATTGATCGACACTCTCTGTGCGTTGCCGCCCGGATGTTGAACGATAATCAGGCATTCGCCAACAACCATCTCAGAGCCCGCGGGCTTGAGTCGTTTGCGGATCGACAACGGACCGCCGACAACGGGCTGCACTCGCACAAGCGCAAAATCGAGCTCCTCGGGCCCTGGATCTGCTGCGCCAACCTTGCTGAATGCGGCCAGCCAGTCGGCCGGATCAGCGGCTGCCAGTCGGTACTGCGCGGCATCGAACCTCTGGGCATCGGCGAAGAAGTCGAACTGACACGTCACGTCGTCCACGCTCCGGTTCGCCTTCTCATGGACGTTTTGGACGACATGGTAATTGGTCATCACCAGGTTTTCGGCTACCAGGAATCCGGTGCCGTCTTTGGCGGGAGTCTTGACCTTGCAGACCGCCTGCGTGATTGTGTCGAGCCCGTTAACAAATTCCTTCAAGGGCATGAACTGACAATCCGCCTCGACCAGCCCTTCGAGAATCACCTCATCGGGAGGCGCTCCCGGCTCAAGGACAAACAGCGGCGAGAGGGTCTTGATGTCCCGGCGCAGTGGCCGCGCCGCTTGCATTCCCTTGATCAGCTTGGGAATCAGGCCTCGGCGGGCACAATACCCTACGACCGCAGTCATGATCGCTTCCAGGCCATGGTCCAGGCCGGGAGTCCCGATGACGGCCAACGACAAACCGTCCAAGTGCGGCCCCAAGAGTTCGACATCGAGGTCGCTGAGGGTGAATCCGCTGGTTAGCAACCGGATGATCTCCAGCCGCAACGGATTATCGAGCAAAAGCGCGCTCGGCATGAAACAGGCCCCCCATTTTGATTGGCCTCGCTAGCCGAAACGTGCCCATTATAGAGCGGGAGTACGTAATTCAAGCTAGTGGTTTCGACACCTCGTGTTAACCACGGCGCAAACCTCCCCGGCTCGGCTACTGCCGGTCCTTACGCCGGCCAATTCCAGCGGCTCCGGCTCCGCCCTGGCTTGCCGCAAAAGGCTGGAGCGCGATCGCGGAAGCAATGGAAGACGATTCCCGTAGCACCAGAAGCGAAAACAGGCAAGAAAAAGAAATGCCCTTTCCGACGGTGTGATTCACCCGAGGACGGGAGAGGGCATTATCTTCGGTTCTGCAAGTCGGGTGACCTTCCCCACGGTTCGTGGGGAAGGTCATGACTGCCAAGATCCAGCTTAAAGGCACTGTCCACATCAAGATGGTCAATTAGGTTTTGATCATCGCTGCTTCCGCCGTGCGATTGCTTCACTGCGTCGAACATTGCCTTGGTCTGGTCTAGATCGAGCATTTCGATTGGCTAGAATCCCGGCTTGGACAATCCTATCCAGCGGTGCAGCTTCGTTACGGGCGCACTTTGCGCATGACGTTCAATTTGGTCGCACATCCAAAGCAGGTGAGCGCCCACGCGGAATTCCTCGTCCAGGACCATCGTGGCAACCACAGGCGGCGAGCTGCCGCTGAGGCCATGTCGCCAATCTGCGGCCGCGGAGCTGAAAACCAATCGGCGGCGGATTGCCAAGCTCAACGGTCGCGCTCGTC
>DASRJB010000664.1:0-3076 GCA_035649715.1 Pirellulaceae bacterium | reverse complement strand
GAATTTCGTGAAGAGCAACAAGGCCCGGCCGTTCTTCCTGTATTTTCCGTCGATCATCCCTCACCTGGCCCTGCAAGCGCCGGAGGATGCGGTCGCCGAGTACAAGGGCGCCTTTCCCGAAACTCCTTATCCCGGTGGCGGCGGATACCTGCCGAACCAGACGCCGCGGGCCACCTACGCCGCGATGGTCTCGCGACTGGACAAGCACGTCGGCATGCTCGTCGCCGCCGTGCGCGAGGCCGGCGTCTTCGATAACACGATCTTCGTCTTCACGTCGGACAACGGGCCGCTCTACGGCCAATACGCCGGCACCGATTGCGAGTTCTTCAACTCCAACGGCGGCCTCCGCGGGCGGAAGGGCTCGCTCTATGAGGGCGGCTTCCGCGAGCCGACGGTTATCGCCTGGAAGGGCAAAATCGCTGCCGGCACGTCGTCCGATCGCGTGACCGGGTTCGAGGACTGGCTGCCGACGCTGCTGGAGCTGGCCGGCCTCAAGGACAAGACCCCGGCGGGTCTCGACGGCATCAGCTTCGTGCCGACGCTGCTGGGCCAGTCGCAGCCGCCGCGGCCGTTCTTGTATCGCGAGTTCCCCGCCTACGGCGGCCAGCAGTGCGTGCGAATCGGCGACTGGAAGGGCGTGCGGCAAAACCTGATGCCGGGCGGCGCGAAAAAGGCCAAGCCCGCCGCCGCGCCGAACATGCGCATCGAGCTCTACGACCTGAAGAACGACTGGCAGGAGACCAAGAACGTCTCAGCCGAGCATCCCGACGTGGTGGCCCGCATCGAAAAGCTGATGCGCGAGCAGCACACGCCGAACCCGGAGTTTCCGTTCCCGGCGCTGGATCGGTTGTAGTCCTCACGCTCCGCGTGAGGCGAACGCGGAGCGAGATGACTACTATGGGCCTTGCACCCGCGGCCGGTGGTCGAGCGCATCCTGGCCCAATCCCTGCACGGCCGTGTGCCAGCCGCCGAGTTTGCCGGCCAGCGTGGCGGCCGTGTCGTACTCGCTGACGGTGAACCGGCCCCAGTTGAACGGCGTCTCCTTCAGCGGGATGACGCGCGGCTCGTCGGTCAAGCAGCAGATCGTCCCGGCTTGCCGCGCCGCTTGGGTCAGCTCGTCATTCGTCGGCCGCTCATCGGTCGGGACCGGCGACGGCGCGAACGACGGCTGGTCGATGCCGAACGTGTCCTTCAGAACGTTCAGGTTGTCCTTCAGGTCGGCGAGCAATTCCACGGGCCGGTCGCGGAAATCGCGGTGGTGCCGCGTGTGCGAGCCGATCTCGATCAGGCCGTTGCCCATGAGGCGGCGGCACTCGTCGGTCGTCAGGAACCGCCAGGCGTCGGTCGGCGTGCCCGGCACTCCCGCTGCTTCCCAATCGTCGCCCGGGAACGGCTCCTGCGAGTCGAGATAGGCCGTGCTCAAAAACAGCGTCGCCGGCACGCGGAGCCTCGTCAGCACCGGGCAGGCCTCCAGCAGCACGTTGGCGTAGCCGACGTCGAACGTCACCACGAAGGTCTTTCGCGGAATCGGCAGCTCGCGCTCGGCATAGTGCAAGGCCTGCCGCAGGGGCCAGGCCTGCCAGCCACGCTTTAGCAGGCCCGCGATCTGCTTCTGGAACCGCTCGGGCCGCACGTTCCACGTTGGCCGCGGGCGATTGGCCGGCGGATCGGCGATGCGGTGATAGGTCAAAATGCCCAGGCCCGTCCGCTCGCGCGGACCAAAGGCCATTTGGCACCCCGCGGCAATCCAGGAGAGCGCCTGGTCTTGCAGGCTGGGGCGCTGGGCCGCACGACAGGCGCGGGGCGTCTGCGGCGGAGTGTAGTGTTCGGTTTCAACCTGCGGCGCAGCGGGCAATTCGGTCACCATGAGAGGACTCCGGATGGGTGCGACCATTAAAACCGTACCTTGCGGATACGCGGCCGCGCTAAAGATCGCCGGGCCAATTTTCAGCTCGCCCGGCTGGCCCCCGCCGGAATCGTCCCCACGACCGGCAAATCCCACAGTGCCGCCAGTTGCCGGCGCGTCGTCACGATCCGATTGAGCCGCGCCGCCAGCAGCATCGTCGCGGCCGCGCTCGCCACGCCGAGCAATCCCGCCACCACACCAACCGGAAGCGTGAGCGAGGGACTTCCTGTCACAACGCTCGCCGGCGAATTTGTTCCGGCTGGCAAGCGGATAGCAGTCGCCGCCTGCCGCGCCTGCTCCAAATGCTGCGCAGCTTCGCGGTGCTTCGCCTCGGCCAGTTTCACGCTCTCCTTCAGTTGTTCGGCCCCGGCGCTGCTGCTGGGCGACGCCGCAGCTGCCCGCAGCTCGTGCTGCTGTTTGACGAGCTGCCGCTCCTTTTCGCGCAGCGCGGCTGCCTGCTTCTGTTCGGCCAGCAGCGACTGCTCGAGCGCTTGCCGCTGAGGCGTCGCTCCGGCAGCGCTGTGTGACGGTTCGGCGACTGCCGATTTCAGATCGGCGATCTGCTGCCGCACGGCAGCCAGCTTGGGATGGTCATCGGTCAGTTTCGCGGCCAGGTCTTCGTACTGCGTCTGGAGCAGGCGGATCGCTTCGGCCGCTTCGGCCGGCGAAATGCCGACACCCCCGCCCTCGCCCTCGCCCGGGGGAGCATCGCTGGCGATTTGCTTCTGGATTACCGCGATTTGCGTCTCGTGCGCTTGAAGTTCGCTGCGGAGGACCGCCAGCAGCGCGGTCGTTTCGTTCAGCCGCTGGCCGAGCCCCGGGTCCTGGCCGCGCTCGGCGGCGGCGAGCCTGGCCGCCGCGGCCTGCCAGTCGGTCCTTGCCTGGCGCTCTTGTTCCACGCGTTCCACCGGCACGGGCGCACTCGGGACTTGTTGATCTTGCGCGACCGGCGGCCGCTGTGCTTGCGGCAGTAACTGCCAACCCGCAATGACGAGGCCGCCCACGATCGTGCCGACCAGCGCTCCGCGTTTCCAATGGCTCTGGGCGCGATGGTAGGGGCGAGGCGTGGACATATTCTTGTGACTTCGCAAAAGTGCGCGGTGGGACACGATTACTTAGGCCATCGTTTAACCCGGAGCCGGAGGCGACGGCGGCTACTGGAAGTCACCG
>DASRJB010000663.1:0-16333 GCA_035649715.1 Pirellulaceae bacterium | reverse complement strand
TCAGTTTGGGGACCTTCAGCGCGACCAGCCGGCCCAGCTGTTCGTCGGCGGCCAGGAAAACCCGCCCGAATCCGCCCGCCCCCAGCAGCGAGCGGATCTTGTAGCGGCCGATCGCATCCGGAAGCGGGGCAGCTGCCGAATACGTTTCGGTGACCGTCGGCTCCGGCTGCGGGCGGGCCGAGTCAACGGTCGAGGTGTGCGTGGCGTTGGTCGTATCGGGGCCGTGCGCCCCCTCGGCAGCGTCGGCCGCCAAGGGAATGCGGAGCGCGGCCTCTTGCATTCGTTGGCATTCCGCTTCCAGCGGCTGCCCACCCGCGGCCACCGCCTCGCGCAAGCGCCTTGCCATTGAATCGTCGATTGCCGAGAGTCGAACCAGTACCGCCTCGCAGCTGGCGCACTCATTGATGTGCTGCAGCATCGCAGCGGCGGCGGGCTCGGCCAAGCGGCCCGAGGAAAGCGCCACGACCTCGATCTCCATCGGGCAAGCCGGCCGGCCTGCCACGCGGCTCCCGATATTTTCTGTCGTCCGCGGCATAGTCGCTAAAAGTCGATCAAGTCCGCAAACTCTTCTTGCAATCGACGCAGGATACGCGACTTGGCAAGGTACACCACATTCGGACTCACATTCAACTCGGCGGCCACATCGACCGGCGGCCGCCCAGCCAGTACCACCTGGCTGAAGGCCTGCCAATCGCGCTCCGAGATCTCGGTGCGAATCAACTCCACGGCCCGCCGATAGAGCAGGGCATCCTCCTCGCCGGTTTTCTGGGGCTCAGCTTCCGCCGCGGCCGGAATCTGGTGCAGGGCCTCCAGTGCGTCGCTGCCCCCCGCGGCGGTGGTGGGCTGGTCTCCTCGGCGAATCTGGTCCACGAAAGCGTTGCGGGCAATGCGGTACAGCCAGCCGCGAAAGCTGTCTTCCTGGCGGTCTCGACGATGCGTCTGTAGCCGTTGAAAAACCCGCAGAAACACTTCCTGGCCAAGTGCCTCGGCATCGGACGGCTGAAGTCCCCACCGGCGACACCACTGATAAACGAGCGGTCCGTACAAACCCACCAGTCTTTCCCACGCGCCGGGCCGTCCCATGACGGCCCGTTCGAGCAGGCTCGTAGACGTGTTGGCGCTATCGGTGGGTTCAACGTCGGGCTTTGTCACGATTTGTGATAACTGAGTCGGTCGCTATCGGGACCACGGTGAACTTCTACTGTAGTTTCAGGGCTAAACTGGCATCAATGCCCGCTGATTCGACGTCGACCTCAGCCGATTGCAAGCTGCTATCTGAACCGGTTGCGTGTAACATCCGGCTACGATAATACGCTGTGGAGTTGCGAGTCGTTCCACGATTGGGGAGATCCATCATGGCTCGCCTGTTCATCGGCTATGCGCTCGCCCTTGCCCTCGTGGCGATCGGCCAGGCCGAGGACGACCAGCCGACAAAGTATGCCTTCACGCAGCCGCCGCTGGCGATCTATGGCCAGGTGGCGGACTTGAAGCTCGGCGCAGCGCCGACGCTCTCCGATGTGGAGCGTAAGCTGCTGGAGAAAGTGACGCGGCTGCGGTCCGAAAGCCCGGCGGCGAAGGAGTTGCGGGACGAGTCACTGATTCTGGAGGCGTTGCTGTTTGCCTCGGGCTGCGAAGACGCAGCCGCCCGCGCCCGGTACCGCGAGCAATACGAAAAGCTCGTGGTCGCCGCGAAGGAGGCGACGAAGGACGCCAAGACCGATCGCGAGCGGGGCGAGGCGCTGATGAAGTTTCTGCACGCGGGCGTGATGAGCAAGGGCTACGATCTCGACGAGACGACGCTGACGGCCATCTTCGACCAGGGAAAGTTCAACTGCGTCTCCTCGTCGGCCATGTATTACCTCGTCGGCTCACGGCTGGGCCTCAAGCTCCAGCTGATCTCGATTCCCGGCGGCCCGTTTTTGCCGGGCCACGCCGCGCTGGACCTGATCGACGGCCGGCAGCGAGTGCAGGTCGAGCCGACGAATCCCGACGGCTTCGATTGGCAGACGAAGATCAAGCGGCCGGGCGTGATCGTGCTCGGCTTCGTGCCCGACCGCAAGCAGGGCCGCGAGGTCGATCCGCTGGGCCTGGCCGCGACGATCTATTCCAACCGCGGCGTCGAGCTGGGAAAGAGCGACCCGCCGCGGCGGCTGGAAGAGGCCCGCATGTACGCCAGCGCCCTGGCCCTCGATCCGCTCACCTCGACGGCCACGAACAACCTCACGGCCCTCTTCACCAACTGGGGGCCGGCGTTGGCGGACGACCAGAAGTTTGAAGAGGGCGTCCGCGTCCTCGCGCTGGGCCGCTCGCTGGCGCTCGAGACCCGCGACCTGGAGAACAACCTGAGCGCCGTCTGGAGCCAACACATCAAGGCCACGCTCGAAGTCGGCCGCGACAAGGACGCGCTCGAGCTGATCCGCCGCGCCGCCGAGATGGTCAAGAGCGACCGCGACTTCGCCGACGTCGGCAAATGGTTCATCATCCGGGCCCAGGACCGCGAGGACGCCGAGGGCTGGGAGGCTGGGCTCAAGTCGATCGAATCGTCGCTCGGCGTCGTGCCTGCCGCGGAAGTCAAGAAGCTGCGGGAGTGGCGAAGCAGTCTCTTCCGCCGCTGGTCGCAGGAGCACCTGGAGAAAGGCGCGTTCGACGCTTCGGTGAAGGCCCTGGCCCGCGGCTACGCCATCGACGCTGCCGACTCCGAAATCCACAGCGGCCTGGGCTATCACACGGCCGAAGCGCTCAAGCAGCTCGACGGCCCCGACACCGCTAAGATGGTAGCCCACTATCAGTCGCTCGTCGCGCAGTTTCCCAAGGTCAAGAAGATCGCCGACGCCGCCCGCTCGCACGCCGGCAGCACGGTGAGCGACCTGGCCGAGGCCGGCAAGTTCGCCGAGGCCCAGCAGGCCCTGGCCCGCTATCAGCCGCTCCTGGCCGACGCCAAGGACCGGACCGAGATCGGCGTGATGATCTTCGGCCGCTGGGGCCAGGACCTCACCGAGAAGAAGGAATGGAAGGCCGCGCTGGCCAGGCTGTCCGAAGGGCGGAAAGCGTATCCCAAGGAGCGCCGCCTGGAAGATGGCATCGCCGCCACGATCGACGCCTGGGCCGAGGGCTTCATCAACGACCAGAAGTGGGACGAGGCCATCCGCATCTACGACATCGGCCTGAAGGACTACCTGCCCGGCAACTCGCATCTGAAACGCAATAGGGAATTCTGCGAAGCCAAGAAGGCCGGCAAGTAGTCCGTCTATCGGCTTTTGGTGGTCGGAGTCGAATCGCACGTCGATCTGAACATTGGTACGCTATTTGCAGTATAGTTCCCGTTGGCGCGGCGGACTGCCATTTTGGCCGTCCGCGAGCAAATGTCACCCGCTCTCTCGCAATTTGGTCGTTGGCAACTGTGGCGGAATCACCGCCACTCCGCTCGGCGGCAAAATATAACGAAAACTCGCCGCCATCTCTCTAACGCTTCAAAGCCTTATGCGATCCACCGCCGGCGGCTTCGCCGGAAGTCCTCGCGTGTCAGGCAGTTGCGGCGCGAGCGGCAACGCAGGGAGGCGCGACGAGAATCGGTGCTCGCGGCAGTTTTCGTTATATTCGCCGCGGGCTCTTAAGGGCAGCCGACGCCTCCTGGAGCTACGCCTCGCGGACGTGCAGGTGAAACGTCCAAATGTCGTTGGGTCCGAGCGGCACGTCGAACTTGTGATCGCTCGGAGTCGCGGCGCCGGCCAGCCGCTGCTCGGCTGCGGCTGCAATGCTGGTCAGCGCCGCGGCGGGCGCGCTGAGCAGGTCGAAATCGAAATGCGGCATCGTGGCGTGAGCGATTCGCAGGCGAAGCGGCTCGCGGCGGCGAGCGAGGATGATCCGCTGCGCCGGCTTGGCGCCCAGGGGCGGCGGCGGCAACTGCTCGGCTGCCGAGCGGACCGCGGCGAAGAACTCGGTGAGTTGCTCGCGCGTCCCCTCCCAATGCCATTCCTGGAAGTCGTCGTGGCATTCGCTGTAGACGTCGATCGCCCGGTCGTAGTCGAGCGATCCGCCGGCCGGTGCGGGCCGCTCGGCGAGCCGCCACTGGCGGCCGAGCAGGTCGCGAACGGCGTCGGGCGTCGCCGGCGGATGCAATTCCAGCGGCTGGCTTTCGAAGCCACCGGCCAGGTGCAGCGTCAGCGCCGGCACGGGCCGCAGCGTGTCTTCCTCGCGGCCCACGCGGAAGGCCAGCACGCTCTGGCGGCCGATCGATTGCTCCTGGCCGCGGGCATCGAGCCAGTGCAGGCCCGCCGCGTCGATCCGCACGTTGTCCGGCCCGGCCAGCGACCGCTGATAGGCCAGCCAGCGGCGATAGGCCATGAACACCGCCAGGGGGATCAGCCCGGCCAGCGCCCACCCGAGCCAGGCCCGCGGCGCGGCGGCAAACAGGACCAGCGCCGCCACGACCGTCGCCAGTCCAACCTGGGCCAGGCCGAACCGCAGCCAGCGCGGATCGCCGCGAGTCGGAATACGCCAAGAGAGTTGAGCCATAGGAAGAACCGAAGAACCGAAGAACCGAAGAACCGAAGAACCGAAGAACCAAATGTAAGCGCTCTGTTCGTTTTTGGTTCTTGGTTCTTCGGTCCTTTGGAATTTGCTTCCGGTTTGGCTACGATTGGGGTCAAAGCGGGAGACCCTGATGCCAAAAACCTGGGCCGAAAAGCTCCATGATGCCAAGGGGCTGCCCCGCGTCGAGCGGATCAGCGGACCGCACAAGGCGAAGTACGGCGCCGGGACGATGCTGATCCCCGCCCCAATTGAAGTCGATGAGGTGATGCGCAAGATCCCCCGCGGCAAGCTGATCACGATCAACGAGATTCGCAGCCTCCTGGCGGCCCGGCACGGAGCGACGATCACCTGCCCGATTACCACCGGCATTTTTGCCTGGATCGCCGCCCACGCCGCCGACGAGGCCGCCGAGGGAGGCCGCAAACGGATCACGCCCTACTGGCGGACGCTGAAGTCCGGCGGGCAGTTGAATCCCAAATATCCCGGCGGCCTGCAAGGAATTCGCAAGCTGCTCGAAGCCGAGGGGCACAGCGTCGTCCTCCGCGGGCGGAACCTGATCGTCGAACACTTCGAGCAGTCGCTCGCTAAGGTGGAGCTGCCCGGCAGATGACCGCCGCCGAACCAACACGTTTTCGCTGGTTCCGCCGCGGCCTGCTGCTCCGCGGACTGGCGATCGCAGCGGCCCTCGGGCTCTTGCTCGTGCTAACGGCGGCCACGGCGAGCACGCCGCTGGGCATGCGCTTCGCCGGCCTGTTCGGCGGCATCGCCAACGCCATCCGCCGGCACCCCGGCGGCACCGCGCTCGTGGCCTTCGGCAGCCTGGCGGCGGTGTGGGCCGGCTTGGGTTTGCTGGCCGCAGTCCAGGCGTTTTCCCGGCGGAATCGCTGAGCCGACGGCCGCCCAGCTAAGATGGAATGAGCCGAGATTCGCACCGTGAACCCCGCGCACATTATCGCCAAAAAACGGGATGGGCACTCGCTCAGCCGCGAGGAGATCAGCCGCTTTGTCCATGAATACACTCGCGGCCAAATCCCCGACTACCAGATGTCGGCCCTGGCGATGGCGATCTACCTCCGCGGGATGTCGGCCAAGGAAACCGCGGACTTGACCGACGCCATGCTGCAAAGCGGCGTGCGGCTGGTATGGCCGCAGCGCGAGCGGCCGATCGTCGATAAGCACTCGACCGGCGGCATCGGCGACAAGACGTCCCTCGTCCTCGCGCCGCTTTTGGCCTCGTGCGGTCTGGCCGTTCCGATGATCTCGGGCCGCGGCCTGGGCGCTACCGGGGGCACGCTCGACAAGCTTGAAGCGATTCCCGGCTTTCGGACCAATCTGTCGCTGGCTGAGATTCAAAGCACGGTCGAGCGCGTCGGCTGCGTCATTACCGGAGCCAGCGCCGAGATCGTTCCGGCCGATCGCAAGCTCTATGCCCTCCGCGACGTCACGGCGACCGTGCCCAGCATCCCGCTGATCACGGCCAGCATCATGAGCAAGAAGCTGGCCGAGTCGCTCGACGCGCTGGTGCTCGACGTGAAGTTCGGCAGCGGGGCGTTCATGAAATCGCAGGGCGACGCCCGCACGCTGGCTCGCTCGCTGGTCGATACCGGCCGGCGGATGGGCGTGCGGACCAGCGCTCTGCTAACCGACATGAATCAGCCGCTGGGACGGATGGCGGGCAACCTGGTGGAGGTGCACGAGTCGCTGGCGACGCTCGAAGGCCGCGGTCCGGCCGATTTGTGGGACTGCACGCGCGAGCTGGCCGCGGAGCTGCTCGTGCTGGCGATGCAGGCCGCCGACCATCAGTCGGCGCGGCACATGCTCGACCAGAAAATCGCCAGCGGCGAGGCCCTCGCCAGGTTCCGCGAGATGGCCCAAGCCCAGGGGGGCGATCTCGACCGCCTGCCGCCGCTGCCGGCCGCCGTGGAGATCGCGGCCGAGCGGAGCGGCTTCGTGCTCTCGGTAAACACCGAGCAGCTCGGCCACGCGATCATCGAGCTGGGCGGCGGCCGCAAGCTGATGTCCGACGCGATCGACCACGCCGCCGGCCTGGAAATGTGTGTCCGCATCGGCGACCGCGTCGAGGAAGGCCAGCCGCTGGTGCGCGCGTTCGGGCGCGCCGAAAAAGTCGAGCGGGTCCGCGAACTGATCGCCGGCGCATTCGCCTTCGCCGATCAGCCCGTACCGCCGCTGCCGCTGATTGTCGAGCGCGTGGAGTAATGCTTAGCCCCGGCGGCCACGCCGGCCTGGGGGCCGGGGCTAAGCGGATTGCAGGACCAGCAGTGCCAGTTCCGGCGGGCAGTTGAGGCGGATGGGGTGAATGCCGCCGAGGCCGCGGCTGACGTGGAGCATGGTGGGCGGAGCGTCGTAGAGGCCGCCGGCATAGCGCCAGCCGAAATGGCTGGGGACGATCAGGGCGCCGAGGTACGGCAGGCGAATCTGGCCGCCGTGGTTGTGCCCGGCGAGCACCAGGTCGAATTTGCGGAGGCGGGCCCAGGGAAGCTGGTCGGGGGAATGGGAAAGGAGAATGCGGAATGCGGAATCCGGAATGCGGAGTGAATCAGTTCCGAGTTCCGGGTTCCGAGTTCCGGGTTGGAGATCCGGCGCGGCGCCGAACCACGGCAGCTCGGTACCGGCCAGCAAAATGTCTACGCCGTGCAAGGTCACTGTTTCACAACGACCACCCAGGTCCGAAAAACCCGCGTCCACCATAGCCGCCCGCAGCACCGCGGCGTCCTTCAATCGCCTTTCGTGATTGCCGAGAATGAAGTATTTGCCGTGGCGGGCCTGCAGGCGGCCGAGCGTTTGTGGAATCCAAGGGAGGCAGCGTTCTTTTTCGAGGATGTCGCCGGTGATGACGATTAGGTCGGGCGCGAGGGCGTTCGTCTCGTCCACGACCACGTCGTAGTATTCGCGGCCGACCTGGCCCGTCATGTGCAGATCGGAAAGGTGTGCGATCGACAGGCCGGCGAGTTCCGGCGGCAGATTTGGCAGTCGCAGTGTTTTGCGCTGAACTTCGATGCGCAAGAGTTCGTTGCCGGGGATCGCCGCGAAGAAGCGGGCCTCCGCGCCGTGCACGGGGCGGAAGCCGAGCCGCGCGGCGACATCGACGGCGTGCGATTGACTGGCAACAAGCGCCGCAGGCGGTTTCTCCAGGAGCTTGGGAATCAGCCACGCCGGCAGCGCGGCGATCGCGGCCGTCCAGCAGACGACGGCATACGTCAGCCAGAGCGCGTGGTCGAACGGCGGGCGGCCGGTGTCGGGCGGCAACAGACCATAGCCGAGCACCAGCCAGCGAAACGCGAACAGGGCGCAGACCAGTGCCGCCGCCGCCAGCAGCACTTTTTCCAGCACCTTGATCGCCGTCCGCGGCCAGCCGACGGCGTGCAGGCGATTGAAGAGCCAGACCGCGATGGCAAAGTGGCCGAGGAACGCGGCCAGCGAGATTGCCAGATCGAGGGCGAAGGGCATCCGACCGATGGTAGCCGAATTCGCCAGAATTCGGATTTCGTGCGAAGCTCCGATCTCTGGCGAGATCGGCTACGGAAGCGAGTCGCTACGCCTTGCCGCCCTGCGACCAGTCGATGATCGCCTCCAGCGTGTCGAGCAGCTGCCGCTCCTTGAAGGGCTTGATCACGCAGCCGCTGGGATGCAGGCCCGCCTGGCGGGCTTTGACCAGCGTGTGGCCGGCGTCCCAGCCGAACTCCTGCGTGAGGATGAGCGGCACCGGGTTGATCATCGGAGCCAGGCGCATCATCAGATCATAGCCGCTCATGTCGGGCAGCTTCACGCCGGAGATGACGACGTGGTACTGCAAGTCGCGCTGGCCGTGGCGGAAGAGCGATTCGGCCTCGCTGCCGCGCTGGGCCGTTTCGACCACGCAGTCGTGCCGCTCCAGCAGCGAGTGGGCCGCGCTGCGAACCCGCTCGTCGCCATCCACGACGAGCACTCGCTTGCCGCGGAGCTTGCCCCGCTTCTCGGGGCCGACCACGGGCACTGCGTCGGCTGGCGCGAGCGTGCGGCCGACCTTCTGGATCACGTCCTTGATGCCGCGGGCGCTAGTGAGAATCTTCTCCAGTCGCGACCGCAGCTCCGGATCGATGTTGTCCAGCCGCTCGGTGACAAAGGTGGCGTCGCAGACGATCTCGTCGATCGGCACTGCGACCTGGCTGTGGATCGCCTCGACGCTTTCCTGGGCCGCGTTCATTCGCTGGGCTGCCAGCAGCTGCAGCGTGTTCAGCGACATCGCCACGTCGCGGCAGAAAATCTGCAGGAACTGCAAATCGGCGTCGGAAAACGCGTGCGGCTGCGGGCTCTCGACGTTGAACGTGCCGATCACTTCGTTGTGCAGCTTGAGCGGCACGGTCAGCGAGCTCTTGGCCCCTTTCGCACCCTGGAGATAGAGCGGGTCGTTGGCCGTGTCTTCGCAGAGATAGCTCTTGCCCGAGGCGGCGACGAAGCCGGTGACGCCGTTGCCCGATTCACGGGCAAACAGCTTGCGCTGGGCGGCGTCGGGGTCCATGCCGACTTCGAGGAGCGGGATCAACTCGCCGGTCTTCTGGTCCATCAGGCGGATTTCGACGACGTCGAACTTCAGCAGGTCCTTCGTGCAGTGGAGGATGTTCGACTTGAGCAGCTCGATCCGGTCCTCGACGGGCATGTCGAAGATTTCATCGGGCTTGAGGTCGGCCAATTCGCGGCCGGCGTCCTGAATCGCCGCCAGCTTTTGCTGCTGCGAGATTTCGGGCGTGACGTCTCGCAGCGACACGACCAGGTGCCCGGCCTGGTTACCCGGATCGATGATCGGCGCGGCGTGCAGCTGGTAGAACTTGTTGTCACCCGACTTAAGCAGCGTGCTGGTGGCCTGCGAAGTGCGGAGGGCGGAGATGAGCGGGTGCTCTTCCGGGCCGACGATCTCGGTCGTGCCCAGGGCGGCGAAGAACTGCTCGCCGATCACGTTGCCGCGGTTGCACCACTCCAGGAACAGGTGGTTCGCCCACAGGATCGTGAGCGAACCGTCGAGCAGCGCGACCGCGTCGGGCATGCCTTCCAGGATGCGGTCGTTCTCGAACAGCCGGCCGAGGCGGATGGCGCCTTGCAGCTGATCGCCGGCAATGTAGACGCCGTCGTATTGCTCGCGGGCGACCGCCGCGATGGCCCGCAGCGGGTTATTGATCGTGGTGACGTCGGCCGCGGCGCGCAGAGCCTCCGGCAGCGACTCGCCCGAGTCGCCGAGGCTGCATACATAGAGCAAGCGCAGCCGCTCCGACACGGCCCCCTCCTGCTTTCGAAAACGTCATGCGCGAAGCGAAAGTCTATGGAATTATAGGACAATCTCGCAAAAACAACAACGCAAATGGATGGGTCGCAGCGGGACTTGAGCCGCCCTTAGCCGGGAATTCAGGCAAACAGTGCCGGGGCGGAGACCATTGTCGCCGGTAATGGGGCTTTGCTGGCGATTGCCGTAACATTCGCCCCCCGTTTGACGCTTCGAGGGGGAGCGGATGGCATTTGCCCATCACCAACGTCCAAGCTCACCTATTTCAGTGCAGGAACCGGTGCGATCATGAAGTCCTCTTTCCGATTCACGCGAATCTTGCTGGCCGTGGCCGCGTTGGCCGCCAGCCTGGCCATGGCCGTGCCCGCTTGGGCCGACGCCAAGGTCTATGAAGAAGCCCTCCAATCGACGACGTGGGTCTTGACCAAGACCAGCGGCAAAACGTCGAGCGGCACGGGCGTTCTGGTGGATCTGGAGAAGCGGCTCGTCGTGACGAACTTCCACGTCGTGGGAGAGGCCCGCACCGCGATCATCTTCTTCCCGGCGGTGGAAAACGGGAAGCCGATCGTCGCCCGCAAGCACTACGTCGATAACCTCAAGACCCTCGGCATCCGGGGTAAAGTCCTGGGCGTCGATCGCAAGCGCGACCTGGCCCTGATTCAGCTCGACAAGCTGCCGGAAAAAGGCGTCAAGGCAATCACCCTGGCCGCCGACAGCGCCAAGCCGGGCGAAGATGTCGAATCGGTGGGAAACCCCGGCTCGTCCGACGCCCTGTGGGTCTATACGTCCGGGAAAGTCCGCTCGGTCTATCGGAAGCAGTTCCGCACCGGCGCCGGCGATCACGACTTTATGGTCGTCGAGACGACCTCGCCCATCAACACGGGCGACAGCGGCGGCCCGGTGGTCAACGCGGCCGGCGAGCTGATCGCGATTTCGCAGGCAATTTCACCCTCCGCCCGCCTGGTCAGCTATATGGTAGATGTCAGCGAAATCAAGCTCTTCCTGACCGGCCCCTGGAAGCCCGCCCCGCTGCCGGTGACCGACGTACTGACCGCCGCCGAGCTGGAATACTCCCAGCACACGACGGGCAACTACGAGATTCAGTTCGAGCAGGAAGACAAGTCCAAGCAGCCGGTCTTCATCACCAAGGATATCGAGTACTACGAAAAGGCCGACACCCGCAAGATCTGGTCGCTGGCCGCCACGCTGAAGCAGGCCCCGAAGCTGGAAGTCGCGATCAAGCTGCTCGACCAGAGCGGCCGGACCAAGCTGGGGAACTGGAGCATCGAGCAGACGCAGACCGGCGAATTCCTGGTGATCTACCTCGCCAAGATCGACGCCACGGCCTCGCCCGACGCCGTCCGCAGCACGATGGAATACGTCGCCAAGCTGACCGCCATCATGAAGAAGGAGCTGACTGCGAAGGACGGCAAGGCCACGGTCACGGCGGACAGCCTGGATGAATGGTTGAAGTAAGACGTAGCCGACGCTGCCAGCGTCGGCGGACTGGGGCGAGCTCTGGCTCTCCCTCGAAGTAGGTACAACGCCCACGCTGAAGCGTCGGCTGCAAATAAACCCCAGGCGGGGCGACTGTGCTGTAACAGTCGCCCCGCTTTTTTCGCTTAGCTAGACAGACGCAAGCCGCGTCCTGTCCAACACTAAACTCAGGATTCACAAGGAGTTCCGTCATGTTCCGCCTCCCGAAGTCTCTGGTCCTCGCCGCCGCGGGCGCTGGCTTGTTCACGTCCTTTGCCGGCGAAGGCATCGCCTGCCCGCCGCGTGGCGGCGGCGGTTATCGCCCCGCTTACTATCAGCCCCAGTACTATCCCCAGGCCTACCAGCAGCAGTGCCAGCCTCAGCCCCAGATCACGGTTCATCCCCAGGGCCAGCCGGTGCTGACGCAACAGCAACAGCTCCAGCAGCAGATGCTTGGCCAGCAGTTCCCGCAGGGCCAGGCTCAGGTTGGTCAGGGCCAGGTTGCTCAAGGCCAGGTTGGCCAAGGCCAGGTGGCTCAGGGCCAGTTCGGTCAGCAGCAGGTCCAGGGCCAGTTCGGCCAGGCCGGCGTGCAGCAGCAGTCGGTTCAACAGGGCCAGTTTGCTCAGCCCGCTCAGCAGCAGCCCGCGCAGGGCGGTGCGGTGCAAGGCAGCGCAGTCCAAGGCGGTGCGGCGACCTCGGCTCTGAATGCCCTGGGTAGCGGCAACGTTCAAGGCCAGCCGGTCCAAGGCCAGCAGATTCAATCGCAGCAGACTCAGGTCCAGTCGCAGGGCGTGCAGCAGGCTCAGCCCGCTCAGCCGCAGCAAGTGCAGAGCGCTCCGGCCGCCACGGCCGATGCCTCGACTCGCTCGGCCGCCGACATGGCCCTGGAAGCGCTGCTGGGCGGCGGCACGCAAGGCACGGTGGCTCAGGAAGCCGCCCCGGCTGGTGCGGTTCCGACCGGCGACTTCTCGGCTTCGATCAGCAACGGCACGCAGGTTCGCCTGAGCCTGCGAAACGACAACTCGTTCGTCTGGGTTGCCAGCAAGGGCGAGAAGCAGAGCAGCTTCCAGGGCAGCTTCACGCTGGCCGGTACGGCTCTGACCCTACTCCGCAGCGACAACCAGAAGCTCGAAGGCACGCTGACGCAGAACGCCGCCGGCTTCCAGCTGAAGCTCGCTGGCCAGAACGACGCCGGGCTGTCCTTCGTGCGGGCCGGCACGCTCGCCAGCCGGTAACGGAACACCAACAGGACGCGGCTAATCAACCAGACGCCGCCCGCGGACGAAAGTTGCGGGCGGCGTCGCTGTTTCTTGGCGGCGGTCTTTTCGCTTTCCCGACCCGGCGTTGACGGCGCAGGCAGCGTCGTCAACGATGCAGAGGCTGCAGGTCCCGCCTGCCGGGCGGGGCCTGCTTCGGGTTCAAGGAGTCCTCGATTTGACCGCGACGATTCTGGACGGCAAAGCGCTGGCGGCGACGCTGGAGGCGGAATTGGCCGAGGAAGTTGCCGATTTCGTGCAGAATAACGGGTTTGAGCCGGCGCTGGCCGCGGTGCTCATCGGCGACGACCCGGCCAGTGGAATCTATGTAAAGAACAAGCGGACCGCTTGCGAGCGCGTCGGCATCGAGAGCCAGCTGCACCGCCTGAGCAGCTCCACGACCGAGGAAGAGCTGCTGGAGCTGGTGGCCAGGCTGAACAGCGACGAGGCGGTGAGCGGCATCCTCGTCCAGCTGCCGCTGCCGCCGCAGATTCGCGAGCAAAAAGTCCTCGACGCTGTCCATCCGCTCAAGGACGTCGATTGCTTCCACCCGGACAACGTCGGCCGGCTCGTGCAGGGCCGCCCGCGCTACATCCCCTGCACGCCGCACGGCTGCCTGCAAATTCTGCATCGGCACGGCATTTCGGTCAGCGGCAAGCACGCCGTCGTCGTCGGCCGCAGCGAGATCGTCGGCAAGCCGCTGGCGACGCTGCTGGCCCAGAAGGAGAGCCACCTCGGCCCGGACGCCTGCAACGCGACGGTGACCGTCTGCCACAGCCGAACGCGGGATTTGGGGGCAATCTGCCGGCAAGCGGACATTTTGATCGCGGCGATCGGCAAGCCGAAGTTCATCAAGGGCGAGATGGTCAAGCCAGGAGCGGCGGTGATCGACGTGGGAATCAACCGCACGCCGGAGGGCGTCGTCGGCGACGTCGATTTTGCCGCTGCCCGGGAAATCGCCGGCGCGATCACACCAGTGCCGCGCGGCGTCGGCCCGATGACCATCGCGATGCTGCTCTCCAACACGCTCGCCGCCGCCCGGGCGCAGCTGGCGTGAGCTACTTCCCCGCCTCGGCAATCCGCAGCTTGAGGGCCTGCATGATGATGGGAGCGACGTCGGCGCCGCAGCTGTTGACTTCGCCGTACTGGCCGCCGTCCTTGCCGTAGGCATAGGGCGGCGTCTTGTCCCACTGCCGCCGGGGAATGATATAGCCGACTTCGTCGTTGGCCAGCCCGACGAGCAGCCACTTCGGGCCGGGCATCAGCTCGGCGACCGCGGGCTCTTTCGGCGAGTCGGGATAGTCGGCATCTGGCTCGACGGGCTCCTGGAACTTGCCATAGACGAGCTCCGGATAGAGCTCGCCCGGAATGCACGCCACGTGCAGCTCTCCCAGCCGCAAATAGGCCACTTCACTCTCTACCGCCGAAGGCAGATCGGCCTTTTCGGCGACCATCGGCTCGCTGAGATCGTGAAAATCGCCCCGCCAGACGAGGCCGTCGCGCTTCAGCACGCCGACTGCTCGCGCCGCGCGGTAGAGCGAATTCTGCACCGGAACGGCGATCGACTTGGACGAGGCGACGAGGGGCGTGAGAGCGATCGGCTGCGACGCCGCAACGGCCTTGGTCGCCAGTGCCGCGACCTCCTGGCCGTATTTCTCCGCGTATTCGTAGGTGCCTTCGCGGAGCTCCTTTCCGGCAGCGTCGAAAATCCGGCCGCCGGGCAGCGACATCAGTCCGCCGACCGCGCCGGAGATATAGACGACCGGGCAGCGATACTGCTTCTCGAGCGCGGCGACCGTGGCGTAGGGAAAGTCGGCGGTGATCAGCGTGTTCTTCGAACCGAGCGACTCGGGGTGGCAGTTCCACTGCACCAGCAACCCGGCGGCGTCGCTGCTGCCGGCCTTGGTCAGCTTGATCAGCCGCAGGACGCCGTCCTTGACGATCGGCAGGCGCGAGTCGTCCATGAGCGATTCGTCGGTCGCGGTCCCGAATGCCGCGGTGACCGGCGCGAGCTTGCCGGCGGCCTCTTTGACGCTGGCCACGACCCGTTCGACGACGAAGTCGAGATAGTCCTCGCTAGCGCCGCGATGAAACGGGCCGCGGCCCCAGATGCCGATGACGTCGGGGCCTTCGTGGTTGTGGGTGCTGCCGACCAGGACGTACTTGAACTCCGGCAGGCGGGCCCGGATCGCCTTCGTCTGCGGAAATTGCAGGCCGACCAGATCGACCGAGACGATGGCAAACTTCGTGTCGCCGTCGCCCAGCACGACCGTGCGGGCATAAAGCGGGTCGTGCACCCCCGTCGCCTTGCGGTTCATCCCGTAGCCGGCCATATAGACCGGCTTGCCGTCCTTCACGTCGGGCGTGATATCGGCGACTGCGAACCCTGCCGACAGCGGCCGATCTGCGGCCGGTGCCGTAAGCGCAGGGATAAGCAACAAGGCCGCCAGGGCCGGAAGAAACCGCAGCATGGCCAGACTCGCGAGCGGGGATGGGCGACGCGACATTATACCGCGAACTTCTCCAATGGGTTCCAAAGCCGCGGCTATAATGGTGTGATGTCTGATTTCTCCTCCATCCAGTCGGCCGTCGATGCGATCGCCCGCGGCGAGGTGATCATCGTCGTCGATGCCGAGGACCGCGAAAACGAGGGCGATTTCATCTGCTCGGCGGAGAAGGCCACGCCCGAGGCGATCAACTTCGTGCTCGGCGGCCGGGGGCAGTTCTGCACGCCGCTCTTGCCCGAAACGGCCCGCCGGCTGGGCCTCGTGCCGGTCGTGGAAACGAACACGGCGCCACTGGGCACGGGATTCCTCACGCCTGTCGATCACCGCACGTCGAAAACCGGCATTACCGCCGACGAACGCTGCCGCACGGTGCGGGCGCTGGCCGACCCCGCGACTACGGCGGCCGATTTCTTCCGACCGGGACACGTGCATCCGCTCTTGGCCAAAGAGGGCGGCGTGCTCCGGCGGGCCGGACACACCGAGGCGACCGTCGATCTCTGCCGGATGGCCGGCGTCGCCCCGGTTGGCGTTTTGTGTGAAATCCTCGACGACCGCGGCGAGCGGGCCACGCGCGACCAGCTGCAAGCGATCGCCGATCGCCACCATCTGAAGATCATCTCGATCGAACAACTCATCGCCCACCGCCGCGTGAGCGAGAAGCTCGTGAGCCGCATCGCCCAGGCCGCGCTGCCGACGGGCAAGTTCGGCGACTTTACGATCATCGCGTACGAGGTCAAGTTCGAGACGCAGCAGCCGCTGGTGCTGGTCAAGGGCGATCCGGCGGCGGCCGCGGCCCCGCTGGTGCGGCTGCATTCTTCCTGCTTCACGGGCGACCTGCTGGATTCGCTCCGCTGCGACTGCGGCAGCCAGCTCGAGATGGCCCTGAAGATGATCGAGGGCGCAGGCGTGGGCGTGCTCGTCTATCTGCCGCAGGAGGGCCGCGGCATCGGCCTGGTCGAGAAGATCAAGGCCTATGAGCTGCAGGAGAAGGGCCTGGACACGGTCGAAGCCAACCAGGCCCTGGGCTACAAGGCCGACATGCGGGACTACGGCGTCGGCATCCAGATTCTCAAAGACCTCGGCCTCCGCCAGGTGCGGCTGCTCACCAACAACCCGAAAAAGGTCGATGCCTTTATCTACGACGGCTTCGACCTCAAGGTCATCGACCAGGTCCCCATCATCAGCCCGCCCAACCCGCACAACGCCCGCTACCTCTCGACCAAGCGTGACAAGATGGGCCACATCCTGCCGTAGCAGGCACACTCCGTGTGCCGTCACGCGTTCCG
>DASRJB010000662.1:0-9649 GCA_035649715.1 Pirellulaceae bacterium | reverse complement strand
CGCCTCAAACCAGGGAGGCGAGTTGTTCCACGAGGTTCAGAGGCTGGCAGCTGGAGGCGTGGATGGTTCAATCGGCAGCTTCAGCTCTTTCTCCAGGCTCTCGAAGAGGCGCTGGGCGGGTCCATCGAGATCCTTGAAGGGTTCGTTACGCCCGGCCGCGTGCTCGGACCAGATCCACAGTCTGTTGCCAAATTGAACCATCCCGGTTTTGACATCCGGCCCCTCGACCAGGCCCATCTCGCCCCAGTAGAGCTGCCAGAATTCGCGAAGGTAGGGTTGCACGCTGCTGGCGCTATCGCCGGATTGCGCGGCCGCGACGATCTTCTCCACCAGGAAGCGGATGATGGAATAGTAGTCTTCCCTCAATTCACTCAGCCGCTGAATCGATGCGTCATCGCGGGATTTGACAACATCGTCGCGAAAGGCGGTCGCTAGCTCCAGGACTTCCCCTTGTAATTCCTTGTACTGCATCGACTGAACCGCGGAGTTGGCATGCCGCTGCCGGTCCGTGGCAATCGTGCGAATCTGGCCGGCAAAACTTTTCAGGAAGGCGGCAATTTCCGGGTCATCCGCTCCGCGGGCCTCCAGGACTTCCCAACCTTTGATCGCCAGTTGTCGTTCGGCCGGCGATTCGGCGGCCGCGATGTTACCCAGGGCCCGCAACAAGCCGACCATATTCATCATCCGTCCTTGCCGCAGCTTCGCTTCGGCCAGCTCCTTTTGCTCGATGGCCAATTGCTGGCGCTGGCTGAAGGTGACCGCCACGTAGCCCAGGCAGACGAAGTCCAACAGCACCATCACGCCCATCGCGAAGGCAACGCGTCGCCAGGTCCGCACTTTCTGCCGATGCAACGCTTCCTGCCGATCTTCCTGCCGATCGGCTTCGGCGTTGACCTCCTTGACGAACTCGGCTTCCAAGGCGTTTTTGTCGTGGTAGGCGTGCGACTGGGCGAGCAGCTCCCGCGTAAAGAGCGCTCCGCGGTCCCGGTTGTGGCGGTCCCAGAACAGCGCTGCCTCGCGAAACAGCAGCCGCTTTTCCAGCCAGGCGGCCAGCCGCGGCCAGCGGCGGAGCAGCGCGTCGGCCCGCAATCGCACGCGCGGAGGATCGCCGAAACGTTCGAGCACTCCGGCCGCTTCGAGATCCGCGAGCACTTGCTCTGCGGCCCGAGGCTCCCGCTCCAGGAGCTTGCTCCGCTCGACCTCGTCGGTCTGGGGCGTGCCGCGTTCGGCCGGGAGTTGGATCAGCTTGAGCAGCAGGTTCCGGGCAGCCTGCACCTTGTCGTCTCCAACCAGACGAGCCTCGGCGGCCTTGACGATTTCTTCCACCGCCGCTGGGCTGAAGTCGGCCAGGGTCGCGGCCGGCAATCGCACCGCCCCCTCACCGAACGCGGCCTGGCGGCGCTGCGAATACAACGACGACTTCCAATAGTCGAGCAGGCCCTGCGCGGCAGCGCGGTCCTCGGGCAAGTCGAGGAATGCGCCAGCGGCGGCGGATCGATTCAGGAAATCGGCGATGAGCGCGATCTGCGGCGCATCGATGCGGTCGGCCGGAACCTGCTGAAGCAGCTCCGTGTGCGCGGCACGGATGGCCCGCAGCGACGTAAGCGGCTCCGCGGGGGGCGACTCGACAGGCAGTTCAGCCGTTGCCATGGGTCACGATCCTGAGCAGTTGGTCCAGCGGCTGCGCGACCTGTGCCAATTGGCTGCTCAAGTCGCGCAGCTCCGCATCGACATTGAAGAAGCGCACGGACGCTTCGGTGCGGAATTTATTGAAGCGGCGTGCGAACTGGATGGAGTCGCCGGCCGAGCCCGCCTCGGTCAGGGCAGTCAAGTTTGCGCACAGCTGCTGCGACCATTCCTTTTGCGGGCTCAGGCCGCACAGCGCCAGCAGGCGGCGCTGGAAGTCGGGCCAGCGAAAGAAGCGGGCCTGGGGAGTGACTCCGGGCTGCGTGGCGGCCAGGGCAATTTCGCGATCGAGCCATTGCCATTCAAAGTGCTCCGCGACCAGCCCGCCCAGGCGCGGTTGCAAGAGCTGAAGCTCCTGCAGCCCGGCGGCGAATTCGTCGTCGGGCGCGGCGGCGGGCTGCGTGCGGCCCAACTGGGCCTCGATTTGTTGCATCGCCTCGATGAGTTGCTTGAGCCGCAGGTCGCCGGCGGCCTCGCAGAGAACGTGGTTGATCCGCGGCGGATTGTGGACCAGCACGCCGCGGAGCAGGTTCAGTCCGCTGGCCAGCGGCGCTTCCTCGCCGCCGCTGACGGCCTGCTGGACCAGCCGCGCGGCTTGGACAAGCATGTCGATCCAGTCCTCTTCCTGGCGGAAGTTTCGCAGGACCCGCGCGTCCTGGCGGGCCCGCTCGCAGTCGCCCAGCAGCTGCCCCGCATAGCGATCGAGCGCTTGCACCTGGGCCTCGCTCTGCCGCCACAGCTGCGCGGCGTCGGCCATCGAGCTGAGGTACCGCATCTCCACCTGATGCAGCATATCGTGGAGGGCCTTGTAGCCGGCCAGGGCCGCCACCTTTTCCCGCGTGATTTCGAAGTCCGCCCGGAACCGGCCGACGATCAGCCGGATTTCCGGGTCGCGGAGGCGTTCCACGATCGTCGCCAGAGCGGCGAGGCCCCGCTTGACCCTTTCGACCTGCTCGGCCGGCAAGAGCGGCGCGGCGGCCTGCGGAAAGTGGGCGGCGACGAATTGCTGCACCTGCGCGTGGCCCGGCCGCGTGATCGAGACGGCCTGGATCAGCGCCGCGGTCCAGCCCTCCATCTCGGCCGTGCGGATCAGCTGAAACACGATCGTCTTCAGCGGCTTGTCCTCGGCCACGAAGTCGAACAGCCGCCGGCCGAGCTTGAACTGCACCAATTGCTCGAGCGTGTCTTTGTCGAATGCGCCGGCGGCCGCGCCGTCCGCGCCGGCCAGGGCAGCGGCCAGCTCTTCGAATTGCGCGCCGGTAAGAGGAGGCATGGCAGCGGCGTTCAGCGATTCATGAAGCGAGCGGGCAAGTCGGGGACCTCGGACAGGCAGTATTCTAAGCCGATCCACTTCCCCTGGGCGTCCTTGACCTGGGCTCCGATCGTGTAGACGCCGTACGAGCTGACCTCCTCAAGCACGGCCCGGTTGCCTTCGTCGATCTTGTGGATTCGCAGCACGCTCTTGGGATACGAATCGTGCAGGTGAAAGATCACCGGGCCGACAAGCGGCGAGCCATCGGTCGAGGCTACGACGGCATTGAAGGTGAACGCGGAATTGGCCGCGAGCAAGTCCTCGACGCGGAGCGCCCGGCCGCTCCGTTTGGACTTCCCGCCCCAGCGATCCTTTTGCGGATCGTCCACATTCCGCACCCGCTTCGGCTTGGGCGGTTTGGCGGTTGCCAGGACGGAGCCCGTGTCAGATTCACTGGAGCTTGCGTGGCCGAGCGCGGCCGAGTGCCCATCCTTCTCGATTTTTCGGCGCAACGCCGCAGCAGAGATGCCAAAGCGCTCCGGATTATCCGAATCGGCGCTCGCGCGCTTTTCGTGCAAGGCCACCAGTTTCCAGTCCGAAGTGAAGCAGGGCGCTCCGCCCGCGCCGGGTTGCGTGGACATCCGGTAGGTGAGGCGATCGTTCTCGACGAATCCGATGAAGCCATTGGTTTCGAGGGCCAGTTGCAGCGGGCCGCCCAGCGCGTACGACAACACCATCAGCGGTGCGCCGACTGGCACCGGCGGCAGGTCTGCCGGCAGGTGAACCCAACCCCGTTTTACCTCGGCTGGCGCCGCGGGGTTCAGCGGCTCGGCTCCGAGGGGCCTTTCCAGCCGCAGCAGCGCGAAGTCCAGCTCCCCCGGCTCTTGCCCCTCGCGGTCGATCAGCCAATCCGAATGCAAGCGGACGGAAAGGCCTTCCGTACGGCCGTCCGGCAATTGGCGGAAGTCAAACCGGCAACGCACCGCAGTCGGCGAGACCTCCTGCTGAATCACGTGCTCGACGACGTAGTAGCAAGTCAGCACGGCATCGGGACCGACGAGGAAGCCCGTGCCCACGATTCCGCCGCCGACTTCCACGCGACAGACGCGGGCTTCCATCGCCGGCAACTCCTCGCGCCAGGGTTCAGCGGCAAAGCCCTCCGGCAATTTCGCCCCTGTCTTGCACTCTGTAATATTCGGCGTCGCGGATTCGCCACCGACGCGAATCTCCGCTCCCAAGCCGAGCCCCTCCGAAAGCGCTGCAAAACACGGATCGTTCGGCCGGGCGTCGGCAGCGGCGCGGATCAACTCGTGCGTCCAGCCGGCCTGCTCGGCAACTTTCAGGACCTCACTGACTTGCGATTGCATGGACCCCGGCGTGGCGAGCAGCTCCAGCCGGGCGCCGATTCGGCATTGCAGCAGGCTCTCAAAGTCGTCGAGCGAAAAAGCTTCGAGCAGCGCCTTGTGCAACTTGCGCAGTTGTGGCGATGTCAGCATAGGAGTCCTCATCCGGCCGCGGCCGCGGCGAACTTTTGGCGGAGGTTCTGAAACACGGGCGAGGCGGGTTGCGCCTGTTGCGCCGCTTGAATCAGTTCGCGCTCCCACTTTCCTCGGCACGTAAGAAATACCTGGATGGCAATCAACTCCATCGGGTCGTGAGGGTGCGCTCCCAAGAACTTCGAGGCGGTTTGCAAGCCGTTGCGGCACATCAGGTCGAACGTGTCACGGTTGAACAATGTGATCAGCTCATTCAAGAATGCTTCCAGATCGGAAGCCGGCAGCAGGAATTTTCCTTGTTTGGTGCGCATCTCGGCCAGCATCAAAGCCGAGGCGAGTTGCTCCTTGCGGGCCGCCAATCCGAAGCTGGTCGTCGTGGCATCGTCGGCGTCCACCAGGCCGTCGAGCAAGTCTTCGGCATTCCGCGCTGCGGAGATCGCCCGCTGCAATTCGTCGCCGCCGAGTCGAAGCATGGCGGTCGTCATCGCCTTGGCCGCCATAAAAGCGATGAATGGAGGCTCGACCACCAGCCGCTCCGCCAGCCAGCGGATGTACCTGATGGTCGGGGCCGCCTCTAGCGCCAGGACGGTAACCAGTCGCTCGATGTCGCGGTCGCTCAGATGAAATCGGCCCGGCAAGTCGATCGCACGGCAATCCTTCTTGCGGAGCAGGTCGCGGAGATCGCGGGCATGGTCCAGCGGCTTGGGCAACTGCTGCTCGAGCAAAGTAATCCCCACTGACAATTCGTTGGGCAGACCATTTGCTCCCGGCGCCGCGGCGGCAGGCGCCGCCGCCGCACCAATTTGCGCCGCCAACTCGTGCAAATCGGCCCGGCCGGCGCGCAGGCCGGCCACTTTCTGAGCCAGCCACAGCACTTTGTTGACCTGGCCGGTGCGGTTGGCCCAGCGGACGGTGAAGAAGACACGGGCCTTGTAAGTATCTCCCTTGGCATCGCTCAGATAGTCGAATTCCTTTTCCTCAACATTCTCGAAGAGCAGCATGCTGAACTGCTCCTCTTCGAAGGCATCGCAGATCAGCTCTGCCAGCCTGACGATGAGTTGGTTGATAGTCATGGCGATTCAAGCTCGCAACGTTGGCCACACGCCGCGGAGGGCGGCACTAGAACGGGGGCGGACCGCCGAGGGCGTTTTCCTTGTGTTGCTTGACCAGGCGCTTACGGATCGCGTCGATGGGAATGCCTTGGTTGTAGGTGACAGGGTGCTGGTAGGCTGGGTCGCCATAATGGTGCAACGCCACAAGATTCCATTTCATGTCGAAGCAGGGCGAGCCCGACGAACCGCCTTCGGTGTTCGTGGTGTAGCGGACGCGGGTCTCATTGGCGTTGACCATCAGCACGCCTTCCGTGTCCATCGCCAGCTTCAGCGGCTCGGTCTGAGGATGCTGGAGGATCAAGATTGGCATCTGCGGCACGATGGCCGGAGCCGCAGTGGGTAGCTGAATCCAGCCCCGCGGGGGCCCGTTCGCGGTCTCGCCGTCCACGGGTTCCTGGCCCACAGAGCGGCTGAGCCTGACCAGCGCATAGTCCAGCTCGTCCGTCGTAGGTAGCGTCTGGTCGGGATTCCCCGCCTTCTCGCCCGCCGTAAAGCGGCTGTGGTCGATGTTCCATTCGGCGGGGTGCAACTCCACCAGCATTCCTGGCGACTCCACTCCATTAGGCTGGACGTGGTAGTCGAAGCGAAAGCGAACTTTGTCCGCTGGCGACTGGCCCTCGAGCACGGGTTGCAGCACATGGTAATTGGTCAGCAGGGCGTCCGGGCCGACGAGAAAGCCTGTCCCCATCTGGCCCCCGCCGACTTCGACCCGGCAAACGCAGCATTCCCTCCGAAACATGTCCCTCCGCCACTGTCCCGGATTCAAGAACGGCAAGTACTTTTTGACCGTCCGCTCAAACCCTTCGCCCGGAGTCGTGGCGGAAGGTAGTTGGGCCTGACCGGCTTTTTGCAACACGACCTTCGTGGCCAGGCCGTACCGCTCCAAGGCTTGCAGCCGCTCGGTATCGATTTCTTCCTGGCGGGCCTCGCCGACCAGGGCCTTGGCGTACTTGCGATAGACCTCCTGGACGTCGGTCTTGAGTGGACGCTGAGCGGCCACTTCGGCGATCAGCACAGCGTCCAGACCTTTTTGCATGAAGTCCTTGAGCACGTTCTGCACGACGACGCGAAACGGGCCGTCGGCTACGTTGACGGCCCGGTCGAAGTCAAAACGCTCGAACAAGAACATGTCGAACTCGTCGCTGTTGAAGGCCCGCGTGATGGCGTCGCGGACCTCAGCGAATTCGATGCCTTTCATGAGCTACTCCTGAGACAGCTAACTGTCGGCCGTGCCGCTAGAACACCAGCGACCCCGGTCCCGCCACCTCCGTCGGTGGCTCGTCCTCCGGTCCGCCCGCGGCTTCGAGGCCTCCCCGCCGCCGTTTGGGGTCGGCGTCCTTCAGCCGGCCGAAGTCGAGCCCGGTCATCCGCTCGATCGAGCGCAGGGAAACCTGGTAAGTCCGGAACGCCCCAAACGCGAACTCCAAACCCGAGATCATGTCCTTTTGCGTGAGGACGTAGCCGGTCGCCGACATCCGCCCCGTATCTTCGCGGATGATGACCGCCACTTTCCAGAAGTCTTCCGGGATCAGCGCCAAGTCGCGGTACGGCCGATCACCGGCCCGCAGAACCGGCCCGGTGAACACGCACACCCGCAGGCCGTGCACCCCCGCATTGTCGAGGATGTAATCCTCCAGCTCGCTCCATTCCTTCTGGTTGAGGTCCTTGTGCTGGGGGCAAGCGTTGGTGTAGTGGAAAGTATCGTCGTTGGCCACGGTCGCGACCGCACGGCGTCCCCACACCGGATCCAGCCGCCGCACCATGTGCCCTCGATCGAGATCGTTGTTCGTGTACAGTTCGTTGCCGATCTGGGCCTCGGTCGGGATCCGCGGATCGAGATACCACTTGTCGCCCTCGCGGGCGATCTTCAGCGACTGCGTGCCGTCGATGTTCACGGCCGTCAGAATTGGCAGCTTCCGCTGGCCGTGCATGACCAGTGAAAAGTGCGTGTAAGGCAGCAGGTACCGGGCGCTCCCCGCCGCCCCGGGCGCTACGACAACGGCGTGAGACGACAGCGTGGACGACAACTCCGGAACGGGGACGCGGTGCGAGCCGTTGCCGAGAAACGCCGCATCATAGCCGTCGCGATCGTCGTAGTCGCTGGCCCGCCGCTCGCCGCCGCGCACGGCGCCCGACTTCGGCTTTTTCTTCCGTTTGGCTTCGAGATCCAGGGCTTCTTCGGCCGCTGGTTCCTGCGCTGCAGCCGCGAGCATCCGCTTGAGCTCGGCGATGGCGGGCGAATCGCTGACTGCGGCTTCGAGCGGCGGAGCGGGAGGCGCCGCTTCGCCGCCGCCTTGAAAGCTCATCCGAAACAGGACCGGCCGATGGTCGCTGATGTCGGACACGTAATCCGGCAGCGTGCGGTCGGCGGCCACGATGAAAAAGTCCTGGGCGCCATACCGCTCGGCAAGATTCGGCGACAGGAAGATGTGATCGATCAGCGAACGCGGCCCCTTAATATAGGAAAATGCGCCGCCCGCCTCGTCGGTGGCGCTGATCGGGACCATGCCGCCTGTCACGAGGGCGTCGAAATCGTCTGTGGCCAGCTCGGCATTGAAGTCGCCGCCGAAAATCCAGTCCTCCCCGGCGCCGTCGGCAATTTTCCGCGCCGCCGCGGCCGCCAGGATTTTCGACGCCATTTGCCGCCGCAGGCTGCCCTCTTCCATCGCTTTCAGGTGCACCGGCACGAGATGGAAGGCGACCGGATTGCCGTTGACCGGCTGCACCGTCGTGAGCTTGAAGAGCGCCGGGTAGCGGTCAAAAATCCTGCCGTGGACGGCCTCCAGGCCCAGGTCGTCAAACTCCGTGCTGCGGGACCGCAGCCACTCTTCGATCGGCTGTCCCCATTCTTCCTGAACACAGTTGAGCGTGGCGCGGTTCCAGAGCAGCGTGCAGCTCTGCTTGCCGTCGGCCGAAGCGGGCTCGGCGGGCAGCGTAGCAAAATCGAGGCCCAGGTTCCGCAGCTCGGCCACGACCGCCTCGGCCGCGTTGGGCGACGACTCCTCCAGACACCAGACATCGAGGTTGAATTCCTTCATCACCCGCGCGACCGCCTGTGCTTTTTCGTCGTAGCGGTTCGTGAGCCATTCTACGTTCCAGAAGCCGATGTCGACGTCCTGCTCGGTTCCTTGGTAAGCGTCAACGACTGCCTCCAGCCCCTGCGACTCGGTGCGGCGACCAAGTGCGCCGAAAAAGCCCAGCCGTTCGTCGGTCCCGCGAAACAGCGCCACGAGCTCGCGGGCCAGCGGGGCGTCCGAGTTTCCCGCCGACGCCCGCCGCTCCAGGTCGGCGGCGATCGCCGAGAGCTTGATCCCCTCGTTGAGCAGTTGGAACTCGGGCACGTTCGAGTTCTGGCTGGCGTGGTGCAGGGCCACCAGCTGCCAGTTGTTGTTGCAGACGCTGGCCCCGGAGCTGCCCGGCTGCGTGTCGGACGAATAGTGCAGGACGATGTCGTCCTGCCACTGCACCTCATTCTGCTGAATGCTGATTTCCTTCATCCGCCCGTCGGGGTGGCTGATGATGTTGGCAAACTCGTCTTCGGCGATGGCGAACGCGCGGCGATCGACGACCACGCGGCCAAACTCGCGGTTGGGCTCGCCATCGATCCAGCAAAACGTGTAGTCCAGGCCGCGCTGTATCGGGCTGGTGACAAACAGCCGATCCGGCCGCAGGCGGAACGATTTGGGCGTCAGCGGGCGGAGGTCCGACCCGAGCTGAAAGTTGAATACCGCTTGCGCCGCCCGGGCCACGGCCGGGCTGTTGAGCACGTGATGGTTGGTGAGCAGCAGGTTCGGGCCGATCAGAAAGGCCGAGCCCGTCCAGGAGCCCGAGCGCCCCCGAAAATCAACGCCGGACGTGCGGATCTGGCAGGTCGCCCGGCTGGTTGCAGCGCCGATTTCCAGGAAAGCGGCCGGAAGGAAATTCGACTTGCCGATGACCACCTCGAAGCCGGCACGGCTGGCCCGGGCCTGGGCGAGCTGCTCGGGCGTTAGCGCGCCGCGCAGGAACAGGTCGGTGGCCCGCGCCTGCTGGGCCGGTGAAGGGGACGAAGGAGCAACCGACTCCAGGCCGCCGGCCGGCGCGGCGGAGGTTTGAGCGGGACG
>DASRJB010000661.1:0-3111 GCA_035649715.1 Pirellulaceae bacterium | reverse complement strand
AGCGCGGGCCAGCGGCTACACCTGGCGATTGCCACGCGCCGTCTCCGGTTGCTTAAGGCCTACCGCGACTACTTGGATCAATTCGGCGGACAGCGCGGGGCCGAGGGATTCGGCCATCTCCTGGCCGCCGCCGACGCCGGCATCGTCGAGCTGAAGAGCGCCACCCAAGTACGCCGCGACTACATCGAGAGCGCCGTGGCCATGGCCCGGGAGCTGGCCGAGTTGACCCGCGCGGCTCAGCGCGGCCCGCTGTCGCAGTTGCTCGATGGACCGAGCGATAAGGACTTGCGAGCGGACGAGAATATAAGGAAAACTCCCGGAGGTGCTCACTAACCCTTCAAAGGCTCATGCGATCGCGGAGCCCAAATCTGGTAGTAAATGGCTGATGTGTAATCACTTGCGAAGACTCGATTAAGCACCAGAGCATTTCCAAACGATTGCGGCTTGACAGTTTCGCTTATATTCAATAGCGAGTACTCAATGGCGAGCGAATCGAGGCTCCGACGGGGGAGTCTGGTGGCTTCGGCGGCGGAGAGATAACGTGAGACGATTGGAGCGCCCGACATGAACACTCGCAGCATTCTGGCCGCTATCGGCTTCTTCATCGCCGCCGTGCACGCTCTGGCGGATGAAGTCGAAAAGGGAGTGCCGCAGGCCCCGCCCAGCGCAAAGGCAGTCGCGGGGAGCTACTACTGCGGCGACGGCTTGGGCTACAACGTCACGCTCACGCTCAAGGACGACGGCACCTACACCGGCGAGTGGCACGGCTGCCTGGGCAAATACGGCGACGCAGCCGGGAGCTGGAAGCTGTCCGACACGCGAATCGTGCTCACGCCGACGACCGAAACCGACGCGATGACGGGTCATTTGAAGACGCTGGACGTGCTGAGATACAAGGAGGGCTGGATCTTCGTCCGCGCGGACCGCAGGGACTTTTACGACAAGTACGGAGTTTCCCGCGTGTCTTGCTTTCTGAAGATGGCTGAGAAGCAGGAATGACATAGCCGCCACCCGCGAGGCCTGCCATGACGATCCCTAGCCGCCGCGATCTACTGGCCGCCGGCCTGGCCGCGGGAGCTGGCTTGGCCTGGCCGCACCGCGCCAGGTCCGCCCAGGCGCCGAAGATCAAAGTCGGCCAGATCGGCGTCGGGCATGCCCACGCCACGAAGCTGGAGGTCTATCGCCGCTCGAGCGACTACGAGGTCGTCGGCGTCGTCGAGCCGGATGCCAGCCTGCGCGAGCGGGCCGGCCAGCAGCCCGCCTATCGCGACGTGACCTGGCTGACCGAGGAGCAGTTGCTCAACACCCCCGGGCTGTCCGCGGTGCTGGTCGAGACGAAGGTCCGCGATCTCTTGAACACCGCCGAGCGGTGCATCGCCGCCGGCATGCACATCCATCTGGATAAGCCGGCAGGGGACTCGCTGCCGCAGTTTCGCCGGCTGCTGGCGGCGGCGGAGAAGAACAAGCGACTGGTGCAGATGGGCTACATGTACCGCTACAGCCCGGCGGTGATTCTGCTGAGGCAGATGCTGCGGGACCGCTGGCTGGGCGATGTGTTCGAGATTCACACGGTGATGAGCAAGGTCGTCGGGCCGGCCGAGCGGAAGCAGCTGGCTGAGTTTCGCGGCGGGATCATGTTCGAGCTGGGCTGCCACGTGATCGACTCGGTCGTGGCGATCCTGGGCAAGCCCGAGCGGATTCACGCCTTCCCGCGGCACTCGGCGGCGGCCGATGACGGCCTGATGGACAACATGCTGGCCGTGTTCGAATATCCGTCCGCCACGGCCAGCGTGAAGTCCGCGGCGCTGGAAGTCGACGGCGGCGCGCGGCGGCACTTTGTTGTCTGCGGCAGCTTGGGCACGTTCCACATTCAGCCGCTGGACAATCCCGCGGTCCGCCTGACGCTCGACCGCCCGCGGGGCGAGTACAAGCAGGGCGTGCAGGAGATTACGCTGCCCAAATTCACCCGCTACGTCGCCGACGCCGCCGATATGGCGCAGGTCCTTCGCGGCGAGAAGGAATTCGGCTTTTCCTACGCCCACGACCTCGCCGTGCAAGAGTCGGTGCTGCGGGCGAGTGGAGTGGCAACGTAATGGGATGTAGCCGAATTCGCCAGAATTCGGTGGTCCGGAAGACGGAATTCTGGCGAATTCAGGTACCGTTGACACCCTCGCACGCTTGCATAAAGATGGACCAAGATCTGGCAACGGGGATCGCTGGTCTGGCGGCATTGCCGCCTGTGAGTACATAACCTTACTGACCCACCCGTTGGCCCTGACGGCAGGGCGCTTTTGAAAGGAGGAGACGCAATGTCTCCCAATCACTGCGGTTCCCGCCGGGGAGCATTCACGCTGGTCGAGCTGCTCGTGGTGATCGCCATCATCGGCGTGCTGGTCGCGCTGCTCTTGCCCGCCGTGCAAGCCGCCCGCGAAGCCGCCCGCCGCATGAGCTGCCAGAACAACCTGAAGCAGCTCGGCCTGGGCATGCAGATGCACCACGACACCTACCTGCAATTGCCCACCGGCGGCGACCGGGCGTCGGGCGTGCGGTATGTCATCGGCTGGCCGGCTCGGATCGCCCCGTTCATTGAGCAAAAGAACCTGCGGGAAGCGATCGACGCCAAGACGGCCAATGCGATCTTTTTCGTCATGCCGTGGCGTAATGTGATCGCGCCTCACGATGGGGCGAGCCCGCTGTACGTCAATCCGATCCCGGTGCTGGCGTGCCCGTCGTCGCACTTGGGCAAGAAGAGCCCCGACGCCTGGAACACATCGGACCCCCAGATCAACGCCGTCAACCAGGCGGCCTTGCATTACCGGGCCAACGGCGGCTCGGCCACCAGCGAGCTGATCCAGGGAATCTGGAACAACAGCAGCCCGCACAACCGCTATTGCACATCGGGCGTCATCCACCCCGCGAGCAAGGTCCGCTACGCCGACATCACGGACGGCACCTCCAATACGCTGCTCTTCGGCGAGACGTCGTCGGCATTCGGCCGGACGCTGGTCTCGCGCAGCTGGGGCGGCATCCAGCCTTGGACTTGGGGTTATTACAACTACAACGACGCGGCCCCTGTGGACGACCGCAACGGCTGGCTGATGATCGACCACA
>DASRJB010000660.1:0-5655 GCA_035649715.1 Pirellulaceae bacterium | reverse complement strand
TTGCGGCAAAGTCCGCAGCCGCCAAGTAGCCCCTCCTCACCGATTCAGCACATCGCAGGTCCGCCATGAAACGTCTCTCGCTGGTCGCTCCGCTCGGTTTGTCGTTGGCTCTCGCCTGCTCGGCGCACTCTGCCGAGCCCTTGAAACTGCTCTTTCTCGGCGATACCGGCCACCATCAGCCGGCGGCGCGGTTCCGGCAGCTAGCGCCGGCGATGAAGGAGCGCGGCATCGAGCTGACCTACACGGACAAGATGGACGACATCGATGCTGAGAATCTCGGCAAGTACGCCGGCCTGGTGATTTATGCCAACACCACGCGGATCTCGCCCGAGCAGGAGCAGGCGCTGCTCGACTATGTCGCCGGCGGCAAGGGGCTCATTCCACTGCACTGCGCGTCGTACTGCTTCCTGAACTCGCCCAAGTACATCGAGCTGGTTGGGGCGCAATTCCAGCGGCACGGCACGGGCACGTTCCGCACCATCCTGGCGGAAGCCGAGCACCCGATCATGAAGGGCTTTGGCGGCTTCGAGAGCTGGGACGAGACCTACGTCCACACCAAGCACAACGAGAAGGACCGCACGGTCCTGGAATACCGCGACGAGCGCGGCAATAAAGAGCCCTGGACTTGGGTCCGCACGCATGGCAAGGGCCGCGTCTTCTACACCGCCTGGGGTCACGACCAGCGGACCTGGGGCAACGCCGGCTTTCTGAACCTCGTCGAGCGCGGCATCCGCTGGGCCGTCGGCGAAGATCCCGGCGTCGTTCCGGCGTTCGCCGCCTCCGTAGGTCAAGCTGCCAGTTTGCCCGTGCAACAAGCCGTGATCGATCCGAACTATACGCCCGAAATCAAAGCGAAACGCACCGACATCAAGCCGTTCGAGTACACCCCCGCCAAGGTCGCCTACTACCCGCCCGGCCGCCGCACCAGCGGCGACGGCGAGTGGAACAAGATGCAAAATCCGCTCGCCGACGTGGCCGAGTCGATGAAGCACATGGTCACGCCCGTCGGCTTCGAGGTGAAGCTGTTCGTGGCCGAGCCGCAGCTCGAAGGCAAGCCGATCTTCATGACCTGGGACGAGCGCGGCCGCCTGTGGGTCTGCGAGACGTACGACTATCCCAACGAGCTGCAGCCCGCGGGCCAGGGCCGCGACCGGATCCGCATCTGCGAAGACACCGACGGAGACGGCCGGGCCGACAAGTTCACACTCTTCGCCGACAAGCTCAGCATTCCGACCGCGATCGCTTTCTACCGCGGCGGGGCGCTGGTCCAGGCCGGCGGCGAGACGCTCTACCTTAAGGACACCACCGGCGACGACCAGGCCGACCTCCGCAAGACGCTGATCACCGGCTGGGGCATGCGCGACACGCACGGCGAGGTGAGCAATTTTCGCTACGGCCTCGACAACTGGTACTGGGCTATGCAGGGCTACAACCAGTCGTCGCCCGTCCTGACCGACGGCCGCCAGGTCCAAGGTTTTCGCCAGGGTTTCTTCCGCTTCAAGGTCGAGGGGGACGGCGATAAGGTCGCGGTCACCGAGCTGGAGTTCCTCCGCTCGACGAACAACAACACCTGGGGCCTGGGCCACAGCGAAGATGGGCTGGTGTTCGGGTCGACCGCCAACGGCAACCCCAGCGAATTCTTGCCGATCCCCAACCGCTATTACGAAGCGGTCCGCGGCTGGAGCAGCACCGTTTTGAACGGCATCGCCGACAGTAACCGCTTCTATCCTGTTACCGAAAACGTGCGGCAGGTCGATTTTCACGGCGGCTTCACCGCGGCTGCCGGCCACGCTCTCTACACGGCCCGCAATTACCCAAAGGAATACTGGAACCGCACGGCGTTCGTCACCGAGCCGACGGGCCACTTGATCGCGACCTTCGTCCTCCGCCGCGAGGGCGCGGGCTATCGCTCGCGGAACGGCTGGAACCTCGTGGCCAGCGACGACGAATGGACCAGCCCGATTCAGGCCGAGGTCGGCCCCGACGGCAACGTCTGGTTCATCGATTGGTACAACTACATCGTCCAGCACAACCCCACGCCCGCCGGCTTCCGCACTGGCCGCGGGGCCGCGTATGAAACCGAACTCCGCGACAAAAAGCACGGCCGCATCTACCGGCTGGTCTACGTGGGGCAGGCTGCCGGCTTGCCCGCCTCGACTGCAGGGCAGACAGGAATGTCTGCCGCACAATTGGTCGCCGCACTCAAAAGCGATGTGATGTACACGCGGCTGCAGGCCCAGCGGCTGCTCGTCGAGCGCGGCAACAAGGACGTCGTCCCGGCGCTCGTGGAACTAGTCAAAGATCAAAAGGTCGACGCCATCGGCCTGAACACCGCCGCGATCCACGCACTTGGCACGCTCACCGGCTTGAACGCCGTTCAAGGCGACGCGCTCGCTGCCGCCATTTCCGGATTGAAACATCCCTCGGCTGGCGTCCGCCGCAATGCGCTGAGAGTGCTGCCGCCCACGGAGCAGTCGCTGGCTGCCATCGTCGCCAGCGGCGTGCTGAACGATTCCGACGTGCAGGTCCGCCTGGCGGCGCTACTGGCGCTGGCCGATCTTCCGGCCAGCGACGCCGCGTCGGCCGCCGCGATCGCGGCGCTCTCCGATTCAGCCGTCCAGCAGGACCGCCACTTGCTCGACGCGACGACGGCGGCCGTCGCCAAGAATGGTCCGGCGGCGCTCTTGGCCGCTGTGAAATCGACGAACACGGCGCTGGCGAGCACCGCCGCGGCCGGACGTCTGACGATTGTCGCCGACCACGTCGCCCGCACCGGGCTCGACAATCCGGCGACATTGCTCACTGAGATGAAGAATGCTCAGCCCGACATTGCCTCGGCCATTCTGACCGGCCTGGCTCGCGGCTGGCCGCGCGACAAAGAGATCGCGCTCAGCCCCGAGCTGGAAACGACGATCCGCGAGCTGTTCGTCAAGCTGCCGCCGGGCGGCAAGTCGCAGCTGGTGACGCTGGCCACCCGCTGGGGCAGCCAGGGCCTGCAGGAGCAAATCGCCAAGCTGGCCGCCGGCTTTCTGGCCGACGCCAGCAATAGCGAGCTGGGCGACGTGGCCCGCATCGCCGCCGCCACGCGATTTGTTGAGATCAACCGCAGCAATGCCGAGGCGACGAAGCTGTTGGAGCTGATCACGCCCCGCACCTCGCCCGAGCTGGCCCGCGGAATCGTCGAGGCCCTCGGCAAGGGCGAATCGGCCCTGGTCGGGTCGGCCCTGGTCGAGGCTCTGCCCAGGCTCACGCCGGCGGTCCGCCCCGCCGCTTTGAGCGCGCTGCTCGGCAAGAGCACCTGGACGCTGGCCCTGCTCAACGCCATCGAACAAGGCAAGGTGCAGCTCGCCGACCTGTCGCTCGACCAGAAGCAGGCCCTGGCCACGCACCCCGAGCGGCAGCTGGCCAGCAGGGCCCGCCGCCTGCTCGAAGCGGGCGGCAGCCTGCCTAATCCCGACCGGCAAAAGGTGCTCGACGACCTCCTGCCGCTGACGAAGCAAACGGCCGACGCGACGGCGGGCAAGCTGGTCTACAAGAATCAGTGCGCCAAGTGCCACACGCACTCCGGCGAAGGCACGAAGATCGGTCCCGACCTGACCGGCATGGCGGTGCATCCGAAGCACGAGCTGCTCGTGCACCTGATAGATCCCAGCCGAAACGTCGAGGGCAACTACCGCGTCTATGCCGTGCTGACGTCTGACGGCGTCGTCATCAACGGCCTCCTGGCCTCCGAGACGAAAACCTCCATCGAGTTGATCGACAGCGAAGCCAAAAAGCACGTCGTCCTCCGCGAGGATATTCAGAATTTGCAGGCCAGCAACAAGTCGCTGATGCCCGACGGCTTCGAAAAGCAGGTGAAACCCGAGGAGCTGGCCAACCTGCTGGAGTTTCTCACGCAGCGCGGCCAGTATGTGCCGCTGCCGCTCGACAAAGTGGCGACCGTCGTCACCACCAAGGGCATGTTCTATGACGAAAACGCGGCGGCCGAGCGATTGGTCTTTGCCGACTGGGGACCAAAGACCTTTGAGGGCGTGCCCTTCATGCTCGTCGATCCCAAGGTCAACACGGTTCCCAACGCGATCATGCTCCGCGGCCCCGAAGGCCGGATTCCGCCGACGATGCCCCGCTCGGTCTCGATCCCCTGCGCGATCCCCGCCAAGGCGATTCACCTGCTCTCCGGTATCTCCGGCTGGGGCTATCCCTACGGGCAGCAGAAGACGACGTCGATGATCGTGCGGCTGCACTACGCCGACGGGCAGACCGAGGACCACAACCTGATCAACGGCGAGCACTTTGCCGACTACATCCGCCGCGTGGACGTGCCGCAGTCGAAGTTTGCCTTCGACCTCCGAGGCAAACAGCTTCGCTTTCTCTCCATCATCCCGCAGCGGGCGGACTCGCTCGCCCGGATCGAGTTCGTCAAAGGCGACGACCGCACCGCGCCCGTGGTGATGGCCGTCACGGTGGAGACGAGATAGCCACAAAAAGCACTAAGGGCCACGAAAACCATGGCCGCCGGCTCTCGGCTGCCATTGGAGCGTCTCGTCATTCCCGTATGCCTCTAGCTCTCGCGAGGAATTTGGGCATGTTTGCGAATACGATGTGCCTGAAATCTGGCCACCATCCTCGCATGCGCCAATCCTGTTTCTTGTGGCGCTTGTCTCTCGTGGGTAGGCCGCCTCATTTCGTTGTCCAATAATCGAACACGATCACCTTTTCCCGCCGATCCTTGACGACCTGCACGTAGGCCTGGTGGGCCGGGTGCGTGATGTAGGCGTCGCGGTCGGCGGCGGTCTTGAAGGTGACGACGAAGACGTGCGTGAAGCCCTCGGACTTGCCTTCGGGGCTGACGTTGGTCCCCGCCTCGTAGCCGACGATCGTGTCGATCTTCTTGGGCAGCCCGGCGAAGGCGTCGATCACTTCCTGGAGCTGCGCCGCCGGCAGGCCCTCCTTGAACTTGTACATCACGATGTGGCGGAGGAGCTTGTCGTTGCTTTGAGCTGAGGCGGTCATGGGAAATAAGATCAAAGAACCGAAGAGCCAAAGAACCAAAGGAATGGCGAGACGAGCCACGGCGGATCTCCATTAAAAGAGCTGTGCTTGGGGATAGGTGATTGTAGTCCCATCCACTCGAGCAAACGGCGTGAGTGCATGATCCTCGATCCGCGTCGGCGAGAGCAGGTGCCGGACACGCCAGCCGCGGACGGTCAAGGCGTCGGCGATCAAGCGGCGGTGGCACCTTTGCGGCAGGGCCTCGGAGCACATGATCGCGGTAACGGCTGCTGTCGCGGCTGCCATTAATTCTTCCAGAGCGGCAGCAAATGGGGCCGCTTGCATGTAGTCGGCATAGGCGTTGAACGACTCGACGCGCCACGCCGTGTTCGGCGAATTCGGCAGCCGCTCGGTGCGCCTGCCTCCCAGCGCCTCAATGTGCCGGTATTCGACTCCGGCCTTGGCCAGCGCGGCGGCCAGCGGCGCCTGGCCGAAGTGCGGATGCCTGCGCGAGCCGGGAAATCGCCGCACGTCAGCCAGCAACTGGACCCCGCTCGCTTGCAGCAGTTTCAGAAACTCCTCGAGCGACCGCGTGGAATGGCCGGCGGTCCAAACCACGCGCTCCGTGTTTTTTGTCGAGCGGGCCACGGCCCATTCTAGCGC
>DASRJB010000659.1:0-6092 GCA_035649715.1 Pirellulaceae bacterium | reverse complement strand
CCACAGCGAGTTTGAAGTCGTCGTGATCATCGACGGCCGCGAGCCGGAAACGGAGCGCGAGGTCGCGGCGCTGTTGGCTCCGCATGACCAGCTGGTGACGGTCGCCCGCGGCTCGCTGCACGATTGCTACAACGCCGGCCGCGCCGTTGCACGCGGGGAGGCTCTCTTCTTCACCGAATCGCACGTCAAGGCCGCGCCGGATTGCGTACAGCAAATGATCGCGCGGCTGGCGGCGGGCGATGCCGACTGCGTGGCGGTCGCCAGCGGCGGCATCGACGAAGACCGCTTCGCCGCTCAGGAGCAAACCATCTACGAACAGGCCCTGCCCGGGCGGATCGCCGGCGGCTGGAACCTATGCACGGTCCGCGGCTTCGCGGTGAAGCGGGACGCGCTCGACCGCGCGGGCGGATTCCTGGCCCGCTACAACCACTATTCCGAGTTGCTGCTCGGCGCGGCGCTCAAGCATACGGGTGCGCGGCTGGGCTACGCGCCGGCCGCGCGTGTCTGGCACTTCAACTCCGGTTCGCTCGAACATTTCGCCCGCGAGCTGAACGCCTTCGGCCGCGACGAAATCCGCTTCCGGGCAGAAAATCCCGCGTCGCCGCTGCTGGAGTTCCTTGGACCATGCGCGGTCTGGGAGCAGCGCCAAAGCCTGGCTCGCGGCGCGGCTCTGCGGCGAACTTGGGCCGCCCTGGCTGGCATTTGCCGCAGCCTCTTCCGCGGACGCCTGAAGGATGCGGGCCGCGAAGTGGAAGCTGTCTGCCGCTTCGCTCCCTGCGTGCTGCTCGGCCCGATGTGGCTCCAGCTGAAAGCAGCAGCAGCCGTGCAGTGGGCCATCCTCTGGCTTTACCTGGGCTGTTTCTCGGACCGGCTCTATTACCGCGCCTTCCGCGCGATGTGGAACGGCCAGATTCGCCGCGGCCGCATCGACGCCGTCGCCGAACTGGTTTCCGCGGCCGCCGTTGACGGCGCTGCCAGCGCCCGCGCCACTCGCGCTGCTAGCTGTCCAATTGATGCTGCCGGAACGGCGAGCAATTGCTAGTGTCTGCGGCCCGTGCCGCGCGGCTGCCGATAACAGACCCAAGCGGGTCGCTTTGCTTATCCAGGAACTCCTCTCATGTTGCGTCGTAATTTTCTCCGCGCGGCGACCGCCGCCGCCGGCTGCGCCGGGTTGGGACTCGCCGGCTGCCGCGGCACGCAGTACGCCCGCGTCATTAAGCCGGGCGAACAGGCGATGGTCGGCAGCCACGCCGCTGGGCAAGAGACCTTCACGCCCCTCATCGACGAGGCCGTCGGTCAGCTGCTGGCCCGCCACGACCACTCGCCTTACCGCCAGGTCTCGACCGGTCCGGAGCCACTGCCGCCGCCCAAGCTCCGCGTCTGCTTCGTCGGCGTCGAGAACTGCACCGCCGAGGAGATCGGCGACTTCAAGGCCCAGATCTACGAGCGGATCGACACGCGATTGCTCCAGTGCGGCACCGTTGCGCCGATCAGCCGGCGGTTCGTCGATGCGGCCCTCGTTCAGACGCGGCTGCGGCCCGAGCAGCTCTTCGTTCCCGAGAACATGCGGATGTTCGTCGGACTGCTGGAGCAGCAGGGGCAGCCCTTCGACTATCTGCTGTTCGCGAAGCTGACCTCCGGCACGACCCGCGAGAACCGCGACTACCAGCGCGACTACGACCTGACGCTGGAGCTCGTCGATATTCGCACCGGCGAGCAGGACAAGCAGACGGCCACGCTGAGCAAGGGCTATCACCACTCCTGGACCAGCCGCACGCTGTCGCAGTTCTGGCCGTGGCGATAGTAACCGGCGAGCGTGAGGCGTCAGCCTCCCGATGGCCGCGCACGCCGGAGGATCACAACTCATCGGGAGGCTGACGCCTCCCGCTCGCCGATGGGCATTCGATCGACGATCCTCGTAGCGCTCGCCGCGCTCTGTGGCTGCTCGACCTATGGCCGCCGCGTCGAGCAGATTCGCGCCGACTTCTATTCCAACCAGCTTGCCGCCGCCAGCGCCGCGGCGACCGAGGCCCGGCAGAAGAGCCGTGCTCAGGCTGACGTCTTGCAGCTCGATCAGGCGCTGATCGAGCTGGCCGCGGGGAACGCGCAAGAGTCCGAGCGGCTGCTCCGCGAGGTCCGCGACCGGTTCGACTCGCTCGAAGGACCGGCCGCTGGCGAGGCGGCGCTCTCGTATCTGACCGACGATAACCGCCGGGCCTACGACGGCGAAGACTACGAGAAAGTCCTGATCCGGGCGTTTCTGGCGCTGGCCAACCTGATGCACGACGGCAGCGACGCCGAGGCCTACAGCCTGCAGCTCATCGACAAGCAGGAGCAGATCATCGCCGCCGCTGCCAAGCCCGAGCAGGAGAATCCGAAGGCCAACTACCAGCGGGTCGCGCTGGCGCCTTACCTGCGCGGCGTGCTGCGCGAGGCGACGCATCGCGACTACGACGACGCCGAGCGGTCGTATACATCGGTCGTGAGCTGGCAGCCGCAGTTCCAGTCGGGCCAGGCCGACTTGGCGCGGGCGGCGCACGGCACACACTCCCGGCCGGGTCACGGCGTGGCGATTGTCTTCGCGCTCACCGGCCGCGGCCCGCACAAAATCGAGGCGATCGAAGTGCCCAGCTCGGCGGCACTGCTCGTGGCGGGTGAAATCGTCAGCGCCGTCGGCCATCAGACAGTTCCCCCGAACGTCGCTCCGGTAAAGGTGCCGCTCGTCGTCGCGCAAGAGAGCCGCGTGCACTCGGTGGGCGTCGGCGTGGGAAATCAGCCGCTGGGCACGACCGAGACGATCACCGACGTCACGCAGCTCGCCGCCCTGCAGTACCGGGCCATCTATCCGCAAGTCATCGCCCGCGCCGTCGCCCGCCGCTGTTTGAAAAAGGGCGCGCTCTACGGGGCGAAAGAGGCCACCGGCGTGCAAAAGGGCTCGCTCACCGGCCTGGCTTACGACCTGGCCGGCATCGCCTGGGAAGCGACTGAGTCGGCCGATCTCCGCTGCTGGTCGCTCTTGCCCGACAAGATTCAGGTCTTCCGCCTCGAACTGCCCGCCGGCGAGCACGACTTGTCTCTCCGCCCGCTCGGCCAGGCCAACACACCTCTTGCCTCGGCAGCCACTCGCCGCATCCGCATCGCCGACGGCCGCAACACCTACGTCCTGGCCAGCTTTCCCGACGGCCCCCTTGTCGGGCAAGTGCTGGTCAGCCAGCCGTAGCGTGGTCTCTTCGCGACCGCCGCAACCTCGATAGGCGATTGAAGTTACAGCGCGCCGCGGACTCCACTGCCTCCGTTTTGTTGGACTCTCAGTCTGTCCCAAGGGGTGAAAACTCGTCGCCGCAGGCTACCGGTAGGTAGACGCGCCGGCCCGTCTGGTACGATCAACGCCCAAAACTGCCGGCCGCCGCGGAGGTAGTCATGTTGGCATTGTTCGCCCGTTCGCAGCCTCGCGGCCTTCAGCACTGGATTCTGGCGCTGGCTGCCGCGGTGAGCCTCGCAGTGCCGCTGGCCTCTGCCCAGCAGACGGAGGACGAAACGCTCGCGGGCCAATTGCTCCAGGCGGGGCTGAACCACGCCAATCAAGGCCAATGGGCGGCGAGCGAAGAGCAGCTCACCAGGTGCCTGGCGGTGCTGCAGCGAGTCTATCCGGCGGACCGATTCCCGGCGGGGCACTTGGACCAGGTCGTCGCGCACACACTCCTCGCCCATGCCCAGGAGCAGCAAGGCAAGCTGGTACCGGCACTGCGCGGGTATGCCGCCGCGGTGAAGATGCTGCACGGGCTTTATCCGGCCGAGCAACACCCGAAAGGCCATCCGCAGCTCGCCCAGGGGCTCTCGACGTTGGCCTTTTTCCTGAGCAACCACGGCATGCCGCAGCAGTCGCGCGAGCATTACGAGAAGAGCCTGGCGATGTACGCGGCGGCCTACCGGCAGGAACAATCGCCGGATTGGCTCGCGGCTTACGCCTCGGCGTGCGGCAACTACGGCGGAGCGCTGTGGGCGCTCGGCGAAGCCGACAAGGCGCTGCCGCACATGGAACTGGCCGTGCTGCTCGACGAAGAGCTGTATCCGCCGGCGAAATATCCGCAAGGCCATCCGCGGCTGGCGGTCGGGCTCGAGAATCTGGCCGTAATCCAGGAAGCGCTCAACGATTTTCCCGCCGCCCTGGCCACCAACCGCAAAGTGCTGGCCATCCGCGAGCGGGCCTACCCGCGCGACAAATTCCCGAGCGGACACGAGAAACTGGCCCGCTCGCATCTCTCCCTCGCCATCTTGCTGCGCAAGAGCGGCCAGCTCGAGCAGGCCGCCGCCGAACGGGCGACCGCCCTGTCGACGATCGAGCGGCTGCACCCCGCTGGCCACCTCATCACCGTGCAGGCGCTGAACGAACAGGGCCTCGCCGCCGCCGAGGCGGGCGACGCGGCCGCCGCGATCGTCGCATTCCAAAAGGCGATCGCCGTGGGCGAGCGGGCCTTCGGCGACAAGGCCGATCTCGATCAGCAGCGCGCAATCACCGTGGCTCTGGCCAACCTGGGATTGGTGTTGAAGAACGAAGGCCGGTACACCGAGGCGCTGCAAACGCTGCTCAAGCACCAGGCCGCCGTCGAGCGGCTCTATCCTGCGGCAAACTATCCGCAGGGTCACGCCGACCTGGCCCATGCACAGACGTCTTTGGCCAATCTGCGGCATTCGATGGGCGACTTCGCCGCGGCCCGCGAGCATCACGAGCAGGCCCTGGCCATGTTGCGCCGCCTCTTTCCGCCGGAGCGGTTTCCGCGCGGGCATGAGCTGCTGGAGACCGAGCTCTCGAGCTATGGCGTCTTCCTGAACGTAACAGGCGACTCGGCTGGGGCGCTGGGATTGCACAAGGAGGCGCTGGCGATGGTCGACCGGCTGTGGCCGGAACCGAATCACCCCAAGCGCCTGAGAAAACTTGGCGGAGCCCTCGACAATTACGGCGCGGCGCTTTTGGCCCAACGAGATTTTCGCGGCGCCGAACGCGCGACTCGCCAGTCGCTGGCCGCGTACGAGCAGCTCTACTCCAAGGCGGACTTTCCCAACGGACATCCGGATATTGCGCTGACGTTGAGCAATCTGGGCAAGTGCCTCAGTGACGCCGGAGATTTTGCGCGTGCCCGGGCTTGTTCGGTGCGGGCGATCGAAATGTACAAAGCAAGCTATCCGCCGGACAAGTTTCCCCAAGGACATCCGGACTGGGCCTCTGCCCTGAGCAATCTGGGGTTGAAGCTCCACGAGCAGGGCGAGCGCGTGGAAGGGAAGCAATACCTGCAGCAAGCCCTGGCCATGCGGCAGCAGCTCTTCCCCGATTCGCTCTACCCCAATGGTCATCCGGAGCTGGCCATCAGTCTCGTCAATCTCGCCACTGCAAACATCAATGGGGCAAATTCCACTGAACTTTCGCAGGCCATCGCTCATCTGCGGCAGGCACTGGCGATGAAGGAGAAGCTGTACGCGCCGGAGCTGTTCCCGCGCGGCCACGAGAGCACGGTCAACTCCCTGATCAATCTTGCGGACGCGCTGCTCGCCGCCGGAGAAACTCGCGAAGCCGGCGTCCATGCGGAGCGGGCCGTTGACATGCAGCGCGGGCTGGCCGCCGGCAATCTCGCCTCCCTGGGACTGGCCAGCGCCGTAACCAAGCTTGGTCAGGTGCGCAGCCGCCTGGGCGATCGCGACGGCAAGCTGGCCCTCTATCGCGAAGCACTGGAGATCTCGCAGCAGTGTTATCCGGAGTCCGCGTTTCCGCTGGGGAATCGAGCACTCGTCACCGCCCTCAACAACCTCGGCATGACGCTGCTCGAACGCGGCGAGGGAGAAGAAGGCCGCGCGCTCCTGGCGAAAGCGACGGCAATGGAGGAGCGCCTGGCCGAGGCGATTCTCCTGTCCGCGTCGGAAACGCAGGGCGTGTTTTATGCCGAGTACCATTTAGGGGCCCCCGACCATTTGCTCTCCGTCTGGCCCGCAGACGCGGACCTGGAAACGCTCTACGGTCACGTCTGGCGTCGCCGCGGCGCGGTCGCGCGGGAAATGGCCGCGCGCAAGCTGGCCGTGACAGTGGGCGATCCGCAGGC
>DASRJB010000658.1:0-7289 GCA_035649715.1 Pirellulaceae bacterium | reverse complement strand
ATGAGCCGCGGCTGCGGATCAGGCCGGGGGAGAGCGTGGTCGTGGAGAGCGAGGATGCGTTCAGCGGACAGGTGCGGACGAACGACGACCGGCGGGACCGGACGAAGAAGCCCTTCGGCAATCCGCAGACAGGGCCGATCTGGGTCGAGGGGGCGGAGCCGGGCGATGCGCTGGCGGTGAAGATTCACGAGATCAAGCCGCTGATCGGCCAGTGCGCGACGCGAACGGCCGATCTGCACCTGCTGGCGACGTGGCTGGGCACCGACACGCCGCACGGCACGCACGTCTGCCCGATCAAGGACGGCAAGATCTACTGGTCGGACGAAGTGACGATTCACTACGCCCCGATGCTGGGCTGCATCGGCACCGCGCCCGATATGGGCGTGCCCACGACATTTCCCGCCGGCCCCCACGGCGGCAACATGGACATCATTGAAGTCGCCCCGGGAAACATCGTCTATTTGCCGGTCTTCGTCCCTGGCGGCTATCTCTACCTGGGCGACGCCCACGCCGCGATGGGCCACGGCGAGCTCTCGGCTGCCGGCCTGGAGATGCCCGCCGTCACGACGATCTCGGTCGATTTGCTGAAAGGGAAGAAGCTCGCTGGCCCCCGGATCGAATCCCCCACCGAGATCATGACCGTTGTCAGCGGCTGCCCGATGGAGCGTTCGCAAGCCGAAGCCTTCGCCCGATTGATCCTCTGGATGGAAGCCGACTACGGCTGGAACCGCTGGCGGGCTTACGACCTGCTCACCCACGTCGCCCGGATCAGCGTCGGCTACTTCGCGCTGGGGACGGTGGCGGTGAAGGTCGAAAAGAGGTATCTGAGCGGACGATAGTGCTCTATTCGAGAAACGCCGTGGCGACGGTGCGGATGAAGCGGGCGGCGATCGGCGGGCGGCTGCTGACCTGGCTGACCAGCCAGCCGGTGAGGCGGTTGAAGAGCAGGGCCTCGGGCAGGCCGAAGGCAAATACGGCGGCGCGGGTGAAGCGCAGGCTGCGGCGGTTGGCGGCGCGGCGCCGGCGCTCGTAGGCGGCGACCAGATTGCGCTCACCAGCCAGGGCCAGTTCGGCCACAGCGCGGCCGTCGGCTACCGACATGTTGGCCCCTTGCCCGCCCGCGGGACTGACGGGATGCGCGGCATCGCCGATCAGTAGCGCTCCTGGGCAGCCATAATGCGGCGCGTGGCCCCACGGCCGCCGCACGAGCTGGAAGTCCTCGGGAAACCGCCGACTGCCCAGCACGGCCAGCAGGGACTTCTCGCTTTCCACAAGCTTGCGGAAGGCCGCTTGCCTGTGACCAGGGTCGGCGTGCGTCCGCGCGGGCACGAGACCCACACCCTGGCCGCCGGGCACAGGCAGCAGTCCGGTGGCAAGAACGCTCGGCGGCGATTCGTGGACGTTGGGCCAAACATGCCCGGCGCGCGGCCGCAACTCCGCGGGCCAAGCCGCCTGAAAGCAGAACAAGTCGATGGGAAAGATCTGCGTCTTCAACTCGATGCCACAGGCCGAGCGGACCAGCGAATTCGCGCCGTCGTCGCCGACGGTCCACTCCGCGAGCCACTCTTGCTGCGTGCCCGTCATGGAATTCCGTCCGCGGACGCCGACAATGCGGCCCTGTTCCTTCAGCACCTCCTGGACCTCGATGCCCCGACACAGCTCGAACGACCTGAGCGTCATCAACTCTTCGCGAGTCTGATTCGGATTGGTGGACCAGGGTTGCACTCCCGCCGTGGCGAGCGTGTCCGGCGAAATGGCCCACTGCCATTGGCGTCCGTCATAGATCCGCATCCCTTCCAGCGGCAGGACGGCCCGTTGCTCCCACTGTTCCCGCGGCAACAGCGTGCAGAGTAGCTCGAACGTCGCGGGCCAGAGGATTTCCGGCCGGCTCCACGGCGGCGGGGCCGTGCTGCGTTCCAGAACGACCACTCGCTTGCCGCCGCGGCCCAGCAATTCGGCCAGCACCAGCCCGCCGATTCCGCCCCCGACGATGAGGAAGTCCGTGGCCATCACCCTTATTAGAACACGCCGCTGTGGCGACCACAGCCGCTCTCCGCGCGGCGTGCAACCGGCCGGGCCGCATGCTAGCCTGTCCCGCGGAACTCCCACTCGGGCAACGAGTCAAAAGCAAGCGGGCCAACTTCTGTGAAAGGGCCATGTATGACGTACCTGCGCATTTTCTGCGGACTTGGAATCGTGGCGATGCTGGCTGCGGCGTTCTTCGCGCCGCCGCTGACGGGAGACGACAAAGAGGTCGTCATTGAGAAGCCGAAGCTCGACGAAAAATCGCCCAGCGACAAATCGAAAGACGACAAGGCGAAGGAGGACAAATCAAAGGACGACAAGGCGAAGGACGACAAGCCGGAACCGGGCAAGACGCACACGGTCGCTCGCGGGCCATTCAAGCTGGAGGTCTCGCTGCCGGCGTCGATCGCGGCGGCCACCACGCACGAGATCTCGATCGATCCCGATTCGCCGCTGCAGCTCGCCCTGCGCGAAGTCGTGCCGCACGCCACGCGGGTTACGAAGGGCCAGACACTGCTCAAGTTTGACACGCTCAAGCTCGACGAGGAAGTTCGCGACCTGGAGGCTTCGCGGGCGCTGGCCGACCTCACGCTCCAGCAGGCCCGCCGCGAGCTGGAAATCCTCACGAAGAGCGCGCCCTTGGATGCCGAGCTGGCCGCCCAGGCCAAGCAGCACGCCGACGAAGATCTCAACCGCTTCGAGAAGCTCGACCGGACGTTTTCCGAGAAGGAGGCCGCGTTCGGCCTCAAGTCGGCGAACCAGTACCTGGAATACACCCAGGAAGAGCTGAAGCAACTCGAGAAAATGTACAAGGCCGACGACCTGACGGAGGAAACGGAAGAGATCATCCTCAAGCGGGCCCGCAACGATGTCGAGCAGATGAAGTTTTACGTCGAGCGGGCCAACTTCATGCACGATCGCGAATTGCAGGTCGAGCTGCCGCGGTTCCTCGTCACCCACAGGCGGGCCGCGGCCCAGGCGGGCCTGGTGCTCGAGCGGACCAGGCTGACGCAGCCGCTGGCCATCGAGAAGCAGAAGCTCGAAATCCAGAAGCAGGAATTCGAGCAGAAGAAGGACGCTGACCAGTTGGCCCGCCTGCAGGCCGACCTGAAGCGGCTGACGGTGAATGCGCCCGCCGCCGGTGTCGTCTACTACGGCCACTGGAATAACGGCAAGTGGTCGGGCACCACCGAGATCGGCCAGAAGCTGCGGCCCGGCGGGCAGATTCAGCCCTACGAAGTGCTGCTCACGCTCGTCGAGCCGGACGGCGTGAAGGTGAACGCGGAAGTGGCCGAAAAGGAGCTGGAGCACGTCCGCGCGGGAATCGCCGGGCATTTCGTGGCCAAGGCGTTTCCCAAGCAGAAGCTGCCGGTGAAAGTCGAGTCGCTCACCGCCGCGCCGCAGAGCGAAGGGGAATTCGGGGCCACGCTCACGTTCGAGGCCGCGCCGCCCAAGTCGCTGGCCGCGGGCATGACGGGCGACGTGAAGATCGTCGCCTACTTCAAGGCCGACGCGCTGACCGTGCCGGCGAAATCGGTCTTTCGCGACGAGCAGAACGACGAGCAGCGCTATGTCTATCGCGTCGATAAGGAGGGCAAATCTGCCCGCCGCGACGTGACCGTCGGCCACGAGAGCGAGACGACCGCCGAGATCACTGGCGGCCTCGCGCCCGGCGATAAAGTCCTGCTGGAGAAGCCCGAAGAGTAGCCGCCCGGCAGCCTGCGAAATCCAGGCAATTCAGCGAGGCTCGGCAAGAAGTCGCTCTTGGTCTGGGGAGCCGCTTTGTGCTACAAGGCGGCCACTCTTACCCCAGGGGGGATCGTGCGCCATTATCGCTACCGACACGCCGGCGCTACGCCTTCCCCGCCGCCGGATGCCATTGGGTCCATGAAGAACTTTGTCCGCGTCGTCCTGCTCACATTGCGGCGGCGGTTTACGTTTTTGGCTGCGGTCGTCTGCTCGATCGGCGTCGCCCTGTTCTGGGGCGGAAACCTGGCGCTGATCAAGCCGATGATCGAGATCGTCTTTACCGATAAGAAGCCCCACGCCCTGGCCGACGCCAAAGTCGCCGAGGCCCAGAGCAAACTCGCCACAACGCGCCAGGAATTGGCCGCGGCCCAAGCCGCGCTGCCCAAAGCGCCAGCCGAAAAACGCGGCGAATTGCAGGCCCAGCAGCGGCGGCTCGCCCAGCGGCTGGAGGTCGAAAAAAACGCGGTCCGGGCGGCCGAATTCCTGCGGCCGCTGGTCCACCAGTTCCTGCCCAACGACACCTTCGCCACGCTGGCGATTTTCGTCGCGGCGTTCGTCCTGGCCACGCTCCTCAAGGATGCGATGCTCGTCGGCAACATGCTGTTCGTCGAGCGGCTGACGCAGCTGGCGATGCTCGACCTGCGGAACAGCCTCTTCCGACAGACGCTGAAGATGGAGCTGGCCCACTTTGGCGACGGCCACTCCAGCCACATCACGCATCGCATCAATAGCGACGTGAACTGTGCGTTCGCAGGCGTCAACGCCCTCTGCGGGCGGATGATCCTGGAACCGCTGAAGATGATCGCCTGCCTGATTGGGGCCGCCATCATCTGCTGGAAGCTGCTGCTGGTCTCGCTGCTCGTCGCGCCGCTGGCGGCGTACATCCTGGTGCGGCTGACACGTTCGCTTCGCAAAGCCAACCACAAGGCGATGGAGGACATGGGGTTCCTCTTTACGCTGCTGACCGAGACGCTCACCAACATTCAGACGGTCAAGGCTTTTGGCATGGAGCGGCATGAGCGGCGGCGCTATCGCCAGAGCGGCAAGAGCTTCTACCGCCGGGCGATGCGGATCACGTTCTTCAACGCGATGGGGCGGGCCAGCGCCGAATTCATGGGCATGACGATCATCTGCCTGGCCATTGTGGCCGGGGCGTACCTCGTCATTCATCCCAACGCCACGATTCTCGGCTTCCGGGTTCTCGAGCAGCCGTTGAGCCTCGGATCGCTGATGGCGTTCTATGCGCTATTGGCGGGCGTGAGCGATCCGGCCCGCAAAATGTCGGAGGTCATTGGCATCCTCTACCGCGGCGTCGCCGCCAGCGATCGCATCTACGAAATCCTCGACGCCCAGCCGAAGATCGTCGATCCGCCGCAGCCCGTGACGCTGACCGAAGCACAACCCGAGCTGATTTTCGACCGCGTCTCCTTCCGGTACACGACGGGGCAGCAGGTGCTGCACGACGTCGAGCTGCGGATTCCCTTCGGCCAGACTGTGGCTATCGTCGGCCCTAACGGCTGCGGTAAAACGACGCTCGCCAATTTGCTGCCGCGGTTTTACGACCCGACCGCCGGAGCGGTGCGGCTAGCTGGAATCGACCTGCGCGAGCTGCGGCTGCGGGAGCTGCGGAAGCTGACCGGCCTGGTTGCCCAGCAGGGGCTGCTGTTCGACGACACAGTGCTGGCCAACATCCGCTATGGCTCGCCGTGGGCCAGCGAGGCGGAAGTCGTCGCCGCGGCGGAAAAGGCCTACGCCCACCGCTTCGTCGTCGACAAGCTCGACAAGGGCTATGCCACGGCCGTCGGCGAGCGCGGCGGCCGGCTCTCGGGCGGCCAGCGGCAACGGATTCTGCTGGCGCGGGCCATCCTGCGCGATCCCAAGTTCCTGATTCTGGACGAAGCGACGAGCCAGATCGACCTGGAGAGTGAGCAGCTCATCCACCGCGTGCTGGAGCAATTCATCCGCGGCCGCACGACGCTGCTCATCACTCACCGCATGTCGTCGATCGCCCTGGCCGACCGGATCGTCGTCATGGACGCCGGCCGGATCATCGACACCGGCACCCACGACGAGCTCAACAGCCGCTGCGAACTCTACGCCCGGCTGTGCGAGCTGGGTTTCCAGCAGGCCGCCTAGCGTCGTTGCCTGCCGGCGGGCCAGCTTCGCCATGCCCACAGGCCGTTAATGCAATTTATATGCACTTGACAATTGCGAGCATTCGCGACACAATACCAGCCAGTCACGGATTGCCTCTGCTTACGTTGATTGGAGCTGCCCGCCATGAAACCCAACCGACGCGCGGCGTTCACGCTGGTGGAATTGCTGGTGGTGATCGCGATCATCGGCGTGCTCGTGGCGCTGCTGTTGCCGGCGATCCAGGCGGCCCGCGAGGCGGCTCGCGCGTCGCAGTGCAAGAACTCGCTCAAGCAACTCGGTTTGGCGCTGCACAACTATCACGACGTGATGAACCGGATGCCGGCCGGCTGGATCGGCAGCACGCCGGAAGGGCCGCCCGGCTGGGGTTGGACAACCGCGCTCTTCCCCTACTTCGAGCAGAAAAACCTCCAGGAATCCGGGATCAAGTTCAATCTGCCCATCGACCACGCGCAGAACCAGGCGGCCCGCGAGACGGTGCTGCCGCTCTTGCTTTGCCCGTCGGACGGCCACGCGAAGCACTTCGAGATCGGCGCCGACGACGCGCCGGGGGCGAACATCGACGGCGGCACGCCGCTGTTCAAGATCGCCCGCAGCAACTACGTGGGCATGTTCGGCACGCTGGAGGTCGAGGACGCTCCGTCGAATGGCGACGGGGTGTTCTTTCACAATAGCCGCGTGCGGTTCGCCGAGATCACCGACGGCCTCTCGAACACGCTGGTCATTGGCGAGCGGGGCGTGTCGTACGGCAATTCGGTGTGGGCCGGCGTGGTGGATGGCGCAGCGGAGGCGATGGTCCGCATCGTCGGCGTCGCCGATCACACGCCCAATCATCCCTCGCTGCACTTCGACGATTTCTCGAGCTACCATCCCTCCGGCGTTCACTTCCTCGTCGGTGACGGCAGCGTGCGGCGCTTCAACAATTCGATCGACGTCGCTGTCTATCAGGGCCTGGCGACGCGCGGCGGCGGCGAAACAGCGCAGGCGCCGTAACTTCTCGGCGAGCGAGGCGTCAGCCTCCCGATTGCGCTGCCCCGCCAGAGACGCCCGCAGCACAGACCCCACGCTATCGGCCAGCTCACGCTGGCCGCTCGCCGGCCGAGGGCGGGCCGTATAATGGGTCAGCCTCACCACTGCCTCGTACGGACGCCGAGTTGCCGCATGTCTTCGCCAGCCAAACCTTCCACGCTCCGCCAGCTCCGCGAAAGCGGCTGGCGATCCAAGCCCGTCAAACGCGAAATCCACGACAATTTTCTGGCCGCCCTGGCCCGCGGCGACGAGCTGTTTCCCGGCATCGTCGGCTTCGACAGCACCGTCATCCCGGAAATCAACCTGGCGTTGCTGGCCGGCCACGACCAGCT
>DASRJB010000657.1:0-7403 GCA_035649715.1 Pirellulaceae bacterium | reverse complement strand
GAGCGCCAGCTTCGGCGGCGGGGCCTGGCCGCGGCGGCCGCCTCCGGTCGAGGTCGTCGAGCTGGGCGCCGGGGTTTGCGGCGGGCCGGAATCGCTGTCGGGCTTTTGCAGCGCCTGCACCTCCTTGAGAAGTGACTGCAGCGTCTGCTCGATTGCGTTCAGCCGCTTGTCGCGGTCGCTTTGCGCCGGCGGCTGATCCGCGCCGCGTTGTGCTTCTGCCGGCGGGCTGCGCTGCGGATCTGCCCCGCGCTGCGGATCTTGCGAATTGCCGATCGAGGCCACGGCCAACAGGCCGCAGCCGAAGAGCACCGTGAAGAGCAGCCAGTAGCGCCGAAATGGATGAGGGCGGGCGAACATGGGAGAACCTCCGGACCAGAGGAGAAGACCGCTCCCATTGTGAGCGCCGGAAACCCGGTTGCAATCCTGCGGGTGTCAGTCGAGGCGAAAAGGGAAGCCCGACGCTAAAGTATGAACATCGGTATGCTATTTGCAGTAAAGTTCTGTTTGGCGCAGACGGTTGCCATTTTGGCAGAGTCTGAGTCCGTGATTCGTCCCAGGATTCGATCGCAGAGTGCTCAGCGGCGGGGTAAGGATAATTCCGCTCGCACGCCTCAAATGCTTATGTTCGTCATGCTCCAGGAACGCCCCTTGGCGATCCCAAAGCACGCAGCGACAAGGGTTTGCGGCAAGTCGCGGAGCACGCAGCCCAGAGTACGGCTGGCGCGCTAATGGGAATTATCCTTACCCTGAGTAGGTCCCGCCTGCCGGGCGGGACCTGGGCAGCGCTGTGCTGTCCAACTTCGGCAGTGTTCCTGCTCGCTTGCTTCGCCTAGGCCCCCTTCCGGCAGAAGGGGGCTACAGTTACGTCGCGCTGCCGACCAACTCCGGCTGAGCCTGTGGGGCAGGCCGCATCCGCTGCTCGGCCAGGGCGGTGCTGGCGGTCAGCGTGAAGGTGACCGACCAGCGGCCGGAAGCGTCGGGGCGGATCAGCCAGTGGGGCTGGACGCAGACGGATTGATGGACGAGCTCGAAGCCGCCTTCGGACTGGCTGACGGTCTCGACCGGGAACGCCCACAGGCCGGTCGGCCGGTTGAAGGCCAGGCCGACGTCAATGCCCAGCCATTCATCGACGAGGTTGAGGTTCTGGGCGTCGGACAGATCGAGCTGCTTGCCGAGTTGGCCCAGGCGGCGGCCCTGGCCGTCGTGGAAGTAGCGGTCGTCAGCCCCCGCCGGCAAACCGGAGAGATTTAGCTCGATGGCGAAGTGCAGCGGCTCGGAAAGCGGGAGGTTTTCCAGCAGGTAGGCGACCTCCAGCTTCGGGCTGCCGGCCACCAGCGTAATGCCCTTAGTGATTCGCACCTCATGCTGCCCGGCGCGGCCCAGCCGGGTGAGCTGCACCTGAATACGGTCGGCGCTTTTGCGGATTTTGGTTTCGTAGATGCCCTGGACGAAGTCGCCCTGCTCGTGGGCTTCGCCGCGGCTGGCGGCAGCCAGGCTGGCGGCGGGCTCGTAGAAGTGATCGAGCAGGCTCTTGCGGGGGAAGCGGTCGTACTGCAGCCGCTGCTCGAGGCCGGCCTGCTTGAAGACGACGCGGTCATGAATGCTGGCGCAGTTGCCGTTGTTGCTCGCGCCGGCCAGCACCTTGCGGTGATAGGCCTCGGGCCGGCGGGCCAGCGTGGCGAGCAGGTTATGGCAGATCGTGCGGACATCCAGCTCGTAGAGCATGCCGCCGGCCGCGGGCGCGAACAAACCGATCAGCTTGTCGTTGGCCAGGCGGATTTCCTGCCGGGCGTCGAAGTTGTAGTCGTCCACCGTGGCCTCGACGAAGCCGCCGGTCTTGCCGGTCGCCTTATCGAGCAGGTTGTCGCAGGCGATCAGCTGGTTGTAGATCGCATTCCGCAAGTGCGGCAGGTAGATGCCGCCGAACGCGCCGTGCCAGTAGGGGCAGTTGCACTGCCCGCGGTAGAGCGCCTGCCGGGCGTAGCGCAGGTCGTCGCCGCCGGCGCCTTGCTGATCCACCTGCTCGAGCCGGCGGCTGGCCATCATCATCCGGGCGTACATCTCGTTCGCCTCGGGATACTTGACGCGAAAGTTTCGCCAGAAGCCGCCCTGGAAGAACCGCTTCAGCCGCGGCCAGCGGTCGTCGCGCTCCATCTCGTGGACGAGGTGGTCGTATTCGATTTGCTGGGGCACCGGCAGGGCCCACTCGGTCATCTCGCGATACGAGCAGTCAGGCAGGTAAATCTTGCCCTCCGGCGGCACGTTCGCGGTCGCTTCGGCCAGCGTCGTCAGGTGCAGCCACTCGCGGTTGGCCACGAGGGCGTCGAAGAACTGCCGCAGCCAGCCGTTGTCGTAGACGTGCTTTTTCGTCTCCGGCCAGACGCCGAACTTCTCGCCGTCGTCGCCGAACACGACCACTGCTCCGGCCCGCCGCGCCGCGATCTGCCGCAGGTAATCGATCGTCGCTTGCGGCTGCTGGAACGGAATCGTGTACCGCAAAGGCTCGCTGCCAGGAAAGATCGAGAGCAGCCGGCCGTCGTCCTCGGTCAGGTAATAGCCGTGCAACTGTTCTTCGACGAGGCCCGCGTTTTTGAAGTGGAAGTCGTCGAGGACGGTGTAGCGGATGCCCGCCGCGGCGAGATCGGCCGTGAGCGACTGTTCCCAGACACGCTCGGGCATCCACATGCCCTGCACCTTGCCGCCGAGGCGCGATTCGAGCCATTGCGAGTAGTTGGCGATCTGCCCGACGCGGTCGCGGGGCGGGATCATCGTCAGGATCGGCTCATAGAACGGGCCGCCGATGACTTCGATGCGGCCGGCCGCTACGAGGCGGGCCAGGCGATCGACGTACTCCGGATGCCGCTCGTCGAGCCACTCCATGAGCGGGCCGCTGGTGTGCAGCGCGATCGGCAGGTCGTACTGCTCGAAAACGTCGAGGAACAGCCGGTAGGAATCCTGGTAAGCCTGCTCAAAGACGCCGCCGAAGTTGCCGACGGGCTGATGGTTGTGCAGTACCAGGCAGAGACGGATCGAGTTCATGGTGGGGCGGGCAGAGGGGCAAGGCGGGCCGGCTATTGTAGGTTTCACTGCCAGACTCGGCGCGCAATTTCTCCCGCACGCCGCCTGTCCGGCAATATCGGCATAAGCGCAAAACGCACTCCGTTGTTTCTAACGAACGGGCAGAGTGGCACGCAGGTGATCGGCGGCGGATTCCGGCGAGTACGGATTGATGAAGCAGCCCGTGCTCCACTCGAAGCCCGCGACCTTCGTCAGGCGCGGAAGAATCTCGATATGCCAGTGATAGTGGTCGTATGCTGGCATGTCAAAGGGCAAGGTGTGGAGAAACGCGTTGTAAGCGGCCGCGCCGACGGCACGTTCGATACAACCGGCAATCTCCCGCGCCAGCCGCGAAAGTTCGCCAAGCATGCCAGTTTCCACGGCTTCAAACCGGGGCTGATGCCTGCGCGGTGCAATCCAGACTTCGTAGGGGAAGCGGCTGGCGTAGGGACAAAAGGCGACGAAGTTCGCCGTCTGGGCGACGACGCGCGTCATCGCGGCCTGTTCCTGCTCGATCAAGTCCACGAGCAGCGGCCGCTGGTGCTGCTGAAAGTAGTCCGCGCTGGCAGCCAGCTCCTGCTGCAGAACCTCGGGCACTCCCGGCAGCGCGACGAGCTGGCTATGCACGTGCTCCAGCGACGCGCCGGCGGCAGGACCGACGTTCTTGAAGATCTGCACGTACTTATAGCGCCCTTCCGCCTTCAGGTCGCGAATCCGGTCGCGATAGGCGCGGAAGACCAGCTCCGCTTCGACGTCGGTCAGCTCGCTCAGGCTCGCCACGTGCCGCGGCGATTCGATGATCACCTCGTGGCAGCCGAAACCCGGCGCTGCATTTCCGGCGGCGGGCTGCGCGTGGCCGCTCGTGGGAACGCTCGCCAGCGGCTGACAGCTGGGGCAGGTCGGCTGATCGAGCGTGACCGCCGGATACTTGTTGGGCACGACGCGGACGAGCCAGCCGCCCTGCTTGCCGTTGGCCGCGTAGGTCGCGACCGCAGCCGGCGTGTGCGCTTCGTTGCCCGGACAGAAGGGACACGGCAGACCGCTTTGCCGCGTCGTCGCCTCGACGAATTCGTTCGGCCGCCCGGCCCGCTCGTCGCAGCCGACGATCACCCAGCGGCGCGACAGAGGATCTTGGCGGTATTCCGACATCAGGGCCAGAAACTCCGAAGAACCGAAGAACCAAAGAACCAAATGCAGCAATTGGGTTCTTCGGTTCTTTGGTTCTTCGGTCCTTGTTCTACCGGTGTGCTTTCAGCCGCTCGCGTTCGTCTTGATGCTGCCGGCAGGCGTGACCGTACACTTCCAGATACCGCTGGGCGCTGGCCTTCCAGGACCAGTCCTGCTGCATCCCCGTCATCACCAGTTGTCGCCAAGTGTCGGGGTTTTGCCAATGGGTGTCCACGGCCCGGCGAAGGGCCGCATCGAGGGCCTGGGCGTGCAGGTCGTGGAAGGCGAACCCGGTGGCTTTACCCGCGTTGAGCGTCTCCGGCGTGGTGTCGCTCACCGTATCGACCAGGCCGCCCGTCGCCCGCACCACCGGCACGGTACCGTACTTCAGGCTGTAGAGCTGGTTCAGCCCGCAGGGCTCGTAGCGGCTGGGCATCAGGAAAATGTCGGCTCCTGCCTCGATCCGGTGGGCCAGCGCGTCGCTGAACTCCAGGCGGGCGGCGACGCGGTGCGGATATTCGCGGGCCAGTTGGCCAATGGTGTCGTGATAGAAGGGTTCGCCGGTTCCCAGGATGACCCACTGGGCGTCCGTCGAGTGGACCCAATTTCGCAGCACTTCGATCACCAGGTCCCAGCCCTTTTGATCGGCCAGGCGGCCGATGAGCGCGACGACTGGAGTCCGCGGCGAAACGGGCAGGCTCAGCTCGCGCTGCAGCGCCGCTTTGCACGCGGCCTTCCCGGCCTGCCAGTTGGCCGTGTCGTATCGCTCCGGCAGATTCTGATCCGCTGCGGGGTTCCAAGCGGCGTAGTCAACGCCATTGACGATGCCCGTGAGCTGCTCGCTTCGCTGCCGCAAGATGCCGTCGAGGCCGCAGCCGAGCGGGTCGCTCTGGATTTCGAGAGCGTAGGTCGGGCTGACCGTGGTAAGCCAGTCGGCGAAGACGAGGCCGGTCTTCAGCAGGTTGAGCTTGCCGTAGAACTCCATCTGGTGCCAGTTGAAGTACTTCCAGTCGAGCCCCGTCAGCAGCATGTCCCAGTGCCAGAAGATTCCCTGGTAGGCGAGGTTGTGAATCGTCAGCAGCGAGGCGATGTTCTCGTAGCCGTGCGTATGGAGGTATTCGATGTGCAGGTAGGCGGGGATCAGGGCCGTCTGCCAGTCGTGGCAGTGAAACAGATCGACCTGGAGGTGGAGCAGGCGGATAGACTCCAGTGCGGCCCGGCAGAAGAACACGAACCGCTCGCAATTATCCTTGTAGTCTTCACCTTTAAGGCGGTACAGTTCCGCGCGATCGAAGTAGTCATCCTGCTCGACCAGGAACACGGGAACTTCCGAGTTGGGCAACGTCGCACGGAGCAATCGGCCCCGGACGATCTTGTTGCCGATGGGAATGTCGAACTTGACGCCCAGGGGCTCGATCGGCAGTCCCGCTTGTTTGGCCTGACGGTAGGCGGGGGTAATGATGGCGACATTCTGGCCAGCCTGGGCCAGGTCGATCGGCAGCGCCCCGCAAACATCGGCCAGCCCGCCCGTTTTGGAAAACGGCGCTACCTCGCTGCTGGCGAAGACGATGTTCAAGAGGCCGCTCCCGTCCAGCGCGAATTCGTCGCAAGATGCGTCAAACTGAGAGGTTATAGCGTATGGACTGGGCATGGGCCAGCGCGGCGGCGGGTAGCTGGCACACCTTTTCGGCGAAGTCCGCCCCGGCCGCCCGTTTTGCCTGAACTTCAGCCGCCGCCAGCGGCACGAACACTAACTAGGGCGCGCCAGCGTGGCATTGCTGCCGATAGCGCTTTCGCAACGACCGCCCGCTACAATCGATTCAATCGACCCAAGTTCAGTCCGAGACTCTCGCGTGCGCCTCGACATCGACCAGACGACGCAGGAGCACTTTGCCCGCATCCATCGGGCAGCGCTGGTGCTGTGCGGCAATCCCTGGGATGCCGACGATCTGGCGCAGGAAACGTTCCTGGTCCTGGCCGGCCAAGGGGGAGCGTTTCAGGGCCGCAGCTCGATCTACACCTGGCTGTATGGCATTCTGCTGAACCTCGACCGCCGCGAACGCCGCCGCTACGGCATGCGCCGCCGCAAGCTGCGCGTGATCTGGGACAGCCAGCCGACGACCAGTGCGACGTCTCCCGGCGCAAACGCGGCTGCCGAAGTCGCCGAGTGGAAGAAGAGCCTGTGGGCCCGCGTCGCGAACCTGCCCGACGGCCAGCGGCAGGCGCTCGTCCTGCGGTTCAGCGAAGGGCTGCGGTACGAAGAGATCGCAGAGATTCTGGAATGTCCGCTGGGCACCGTGAAGTCGCGAATCTTCCACGGCCTGGGCGCTTTGCGGCGATTGCTGGACGAAGAAGGCGAGGAGAGCCGGCAACTGCCTGCGTTTCCGAGCGAGGACCTCTCCCATGCAGTTTGATCCCAAATTGATTCATCCCGAGGAGCCGCCGCTAATCGCTGGCGGCGAGCTCGACCTGCCTGGCGACCTGGCCGCGCTGGGCGAGCAGCTCAGCGCCGACGCGGCGCACCTGGCGGCTTGCTATCCGGCCGCGCCGGTGCAGAGCGCCGCGGCGGGACGAAGCTCGGCTTGGAAGATGTATGCCGCCTTCGTGCTCGGTCCGTCGCTCGCCGTGCTGCTGGTTGCCGTTATCGTTTGGCAGTCACTCCCGGAGCAGCCGCCCGTCGATCGCACGGCTGCAGCGGTGCCGGCCACGTCGCCCGCGATTGCTACGCCGCACGCCGGCGATACCGTTTCGCTCGTAGAGTTGTCCGGTCCGGAGTTGGAAGCCCTGCTCGACCTGCTCGATCGCGACCCCGATCGCGTGACCAGCATTTCGTTTTGATTCTCGTCGTCCGAGTCCGATGCGCCGTTTCCTGCTGCCGCTGCTAGCCGTCACTTTCCTCGCCGCCGCTGCGCGCGGCGAAGAGCCGGCGGCAGCGTCGTGGGAGACCGCCGCCCAGAAGTTGCAGGCCGCAACCGCGACCGTGCGAATCTGGGACGCCGGCGACAAGCACCAGACGCCGCCGGCCTCGGTCGTCGTCTGTTCGGGCGTCTGCGTGCAGAAGGGTAAAGTCGTCACGTCGGCCTTCGCCGGCTCCGACTCGCGAATTCGCCTCACGCTGGCGGGCGGAACACAGGCCGACGCAAAGCTGCAACTGATCGACGAGCACTCCGGCCTCGCTT
>DASRJB010000656.1:0-12860 GCA_035649715.1 Pirellulaceae bacterium | reverse complement strand
TCCCTCCGCTCCGGGACCAGGTTTGGTCCCGGCTAAAGACATGAGTCGTCGAGTTGTCTTGACCGGCGCTGGCCGCGGGCTGGGCCTGGCGATGACCGAGAAGCTGGCCGAACTCGGTCACACCGTCATCGGCTGCACTCGGCAGCCGGCCCACGCCCTGAGCCTGAAAAAGCGCTTCGGCTCCCCGCACGACTTTGACGCGGTCGACGTCGCCGACGACGCAGCGGTCGGTAAATGGGCCAAGGCAGTCCTGGGCGATGGCGGACCGCCCGATCTGCTGCTGAACAATGCGGCCGTCGTCAACGCCAACGCGGCCCTGTGGGACGTGCCGCAGGACGAGTTCAGCCGCGTCATCGACGTGAACGTCAAGGGAGTCTATCACGTCCTCCGGCACTTTCTGCCGGCGATGATCAAGCGCCAGGCGGGCGTGATCGTCAACTTCAGCTCCGGCTGGGGCCGCTCGACCTCGCCCGAGGTCGCTCCCTACTGCGCGACGAAGTACGCCATCGAAGGGCTGACGCTCGCGCTGGCCCAGGAGCTGCCCGCGGGGATGTGTGCCGTGCCGCTCAATCCGGGAATCATCAACACCGACATGCTCCAGAGCTGCTTTGGCGACAGCGCCGCCTCCTACCCCACGCCGGAAAAATGGGCCAAGAAGGCCGTGCCGTTTCTGCTGGCACTCGGCCCCCAGGACAACGGCAAATCGCTCACTGCTCCCTAGCCGAGCCGCGCGACCACTGGTCGCGGCTTTGAAGGTCGTGCTAGCGGCAGTCTGCGGATCTCTTTGCTCTGGCGTGCTGCGAGCGCCAGGACTACTATCCCGCCGCTATCGGGCGGATCGTGCGCGCTGAGCTCGCGCGCAGCGGACGCTTGTCCTCGCGGAGCATGGCCATGGATCGGCGTCTCCTTGCTTTATTGTCAGTGGGATTGGCCTTCGTCCTGGGCTGCGGCTCGGAGAGTTCGCAGCCCGCCACGGCGGGCAATCCGGCGTCTGGCGGCGGCCAGGCCAGCGGGCCCGAGGCGGCGGAGACACACCGGCCGATCATCGTGGGGCACGAGCCCTTCGATCCGCAGTCGTTCCAGCCGATCGAGGATCCCAAGGCGCTGTCCCGGTCGTTTGAAATGCCTTCGGCCCAGTCGCCGCGCGACCGCGAAGGCAACCCGCTCCGTACGGCCGATGCAGCCGCACTCCGAATGAATCCGCTGCGGACGCTCGAGCCGGAAGCGCCGTCGGCGGCCGAGCCACACCCGCTCGTGCCACGGATGGCGGAGCCGGAAATCGCACCTCCAGCAACCGCTCTCCCCGAAACAGCGCCGCCGCTGGAGCTACCCGAATCGGCCCCGCTCGCCGTGGAGGCCGCACAGCCTCTGGCCGGCGATCTGCCTTCCCTCCCTGCTGCCGGCGGCGCGGCGCTGATGCCGCCAGCGCCGCCCCCGGAGACTCTGCCTTATGAAGTCGTGCAGGTTTTTTATGGCACCGACCGCCGGGCGGCCGAACCGCTGGCCAACGACTGGCCGTCGCGGCTGGTGCGGTTCCTGCCGACGCTGTGCAGCGGCCTGCTCACGGTCTGCATGGTGCTCGTCGCCTCCAGCCGCCGAAAGCTGGGCCTGTGGATGCTGGTCTTTGCCGGCTGCGGCGTGAGCCTGGGCCTGGGCCTGCAGGCGACGAGCACGACGATCGCCGCGATCCGTCAGGTCGGCAAATCGGGCCGCTGGTACACGACCGAGCGCTCGGCCGGCAATCGCGTCGAGCTGGGCCTGTGCGAGGTGACGATTCCGCGCAGCCACATTTCCGGCGAGCTGGAAGCGCCGACGGTGCTGCGGCTGGAGGTCCGCGAGGACGCCGCCCGGCACGTCGTGCTTCGCGGCACGCAGCGGCTGGCTAGCCCCAAGTTCTTCGAGCTGCTTCAGCAGCGCGTGGAGCAATCACCGCGGCGGGAGCTGTTCATCTTCGTACACGGCTTCAACGTCTCGTTCGAGGACGCCGCCCGCCGGACCGCTCAGATGCACCACGATCTGCGGTTCGATGGAGCGCCGGTCTTTTTCAGCTGGCCGGCCAGCGACAAGTTCGTGCTCACGTATGCCGCCGACGAATCGAACGTGGCCACCAGCGCCCCGAATCTGAAGCAGTTCCTGCTGGAAATCGTGCAGCGCACGCAGGCCCGTTCGATCAACCTGATCGCCCACAGCATGGGCAACCGGGCCCTCGGCGCTGCCCTCCGCGAGATCGACCTGGAGCTGCGCGGCGAGTCGCGGCTGTTCAATCAGGTGATCCTCGCCGCGCCCGACCTCGACGCCGAGGATTTTCGCACGAACATCGCCCCGGCCCTGCGGCGGACGGCCAAGGGGCTGACGCTCTATGCCTCGTCGCGCGACGACGCCCTGCTCGCCTCGCAGCTCTTGCACCGCGGCCCGCGCGCCGGCGATGCGGGCCAGGGGCTCGTCGTCATTCCGGGCATCGACACGATCGACGTGACGGCCATCGACAGCAGTCCCTGGGGCCATTCGTACTACGGCAGCAGCGACCCCGTGCTGACCGACCTGAAGGCCCTGCTGCTGCAGTCGACGCCGGCCCAGGATCGGACGTGGCTCTCGCCCGCCGAGCGCGACGGCCAGACGTACTGGATCTTTCAGCCGGCCCGCACCGCCGCCAGCCCGGGCCATCCGCCGCGGTAGCGTATAATTGCGGTATGTCCCGCGCCGTCACGCTGCCGCCGGCTGAGCCTCTGCTGCCCGATGGCAGCCGGCTGGGCGGATGGTGGCACGACGACACCGAGCCGGGCCGGATCGTGTGCGACCTCTGCCCGCGCGATTGCCACCTGCGGCCGGGCGACCGCGGCTTCTGCTTCGTGCGGGAGAACCGCGACGGCCAGATGGTCCTCTCGACCTACGGCCGCAGCACCGGCTTCTGCATCGACCCGATCGAGAAGAAGCCGCTCAACCAGTTCTATCCCGGCACCAGCGTTCTGTCGTTCGGCACCGCCGGCTGCAACCTGGGCTGCAAGTTCTGCCAGAACTGGTCGATCAGCAAGTCGCGCGAGATCGAGAAGCTCAGCGAAAGCGCCTCGCCCGAGGCCATCGCCCAGGCAGCCAGGCGGCTGGGCTGCGATAGCGTCGCCTTTACTTACAACGATCCGGTCGTGTGGGCCGAGTACGCGATCGACGCGGCCCGCGCCTGCCGCGAGGCCGGCGTGAAGGCGGTCGCCGTCACGGCTGGCTACATCACCGCCGCGGCCCGGCCGACGTTCTACGAACACATGGACGCGGCCAACGTCGATCTCAAAGGCTTCACCGAGGACTTTTACCGCCACCTGACGCTCTCGCACCTGGAGCCGGTGAAGGAGACGCTGCGGTGGCTCGTGCACGAGTCGCCGGTCTGGACCGAGATTACGAACCTGATTATCCCGCGGGAGAACGACTCGCACGATGAATTGCGGGCGATGTGCGATTGGGTGCTGGAGGCTCTGGGCCCGAACGTCCCAGTGCACTTCACCGCGTTTCATCCGGACTTCCGGATGCTGGACACTCCGCGGACGCCGGCCGAGACGCTGCTGGCCGCCTACGACATCGCCGTGAAAACGGGCCTGAATTACGTCTATGTCGGCAACATTGCGGCCGAGCGGCAGCAGACGACCTACTGCCCGAATTGCAAGCAGCCGGTGATTGGCCGCGTCGGCTACACGATTACGCGGTACGATATGGCCGGGGGAAAGTGCCGCCACTGCGGTGCGGCCGTCGGCGGGCACTATCATGAGCGGCCCGGCAATTGGGGAAGCCGCCGGCAGCCCGTGCGGATCAGCGAGTTCGAGGCGGCCGCTTCCGGACCGAAACCTGCGAGCCGACCGTTGAAGATTGAACCCGCTCCATCGCCATCGTCGCGAGCCAGCGCGCTCTCATCCGAGCAGGAGCAGGCCGTGCTGCGCAGCGCCGTTCGCGTCCTGGCGGCGGCGACGCGCGGCCGCGAGGTGGAGTCGACGGCCAGCGACCTGGACGCCGCGGGCGAGCTGAGCGTGCTCGGCGCGTTCGTGAGCCTCAAGCGCGGGGGCCGCCTGCGGAGCTGCTGCGGCTTTTTGGGTCAGAACGTGCCGCTGGCCTCCGCCCTGGCTCAGGCGGCGCGGCGAACGGCGACCGAGGACCACCGTTTTCCGCCGATCGCGCCGCGCGAACTTCCACACCTGGACGTGGAGGTCTGGCTGCTCTCGAACCAGCAGCCCGTGAAGGCTCGCGGGGCCGCTCGCGAGGAGGCGGTTACGATCGGCCGGCACGGGCTGCAAATCGTCCGCGGCCAATTGCGCGGATTGCTCCTGCCGGGCGTCGCCGTCGATCACGGCCTGTCGGCCGCGGAGTTTCTGGAGCACGTCTGCCTGAAGGCCGAGCTGCCGCCGACCGCGTGGCGCGAAGACGACGTGCAGCTCTTCACGTTCGAGGGGCACGTGATTCGCGGCCGCGTCGGCGATCTCGTGGAGCCGCCGGCGGGCGCGGCGGTGCCCATTTCCGCCAGCGAGCTGCCCGCCTTGGCCGAGTTTTGCCAGGGCAATCTGGCGGCGCTGGCGGCCGGGGCGACGCCGAACTACTTCGCCCAGGGTCTGGCCGACGGCAATGTGCACGGCATCGTACTGAGCGTGCTCGATGCCGCCGGCCGGGAACTCTTGCAAGCCAACCGCCTTTCACTCCGCAACACGCTGCCGCTCCAGTCGTCGCTCTTCAGCCTGGCCGAAAACGTCGCGGCTGCCTGGCGGCGCAACAGCCAGACCACGGACTTGCGGCCCTCTCGCGTGGCTCTCACGATCCTGCACCAGCCCGCGCTGCACGGCACGCTGGCTGAGCCCGATTGGGACGGCTTCGATCCGCGGCGGCACTTGCTCTTCGTGCAGGAGCGGCAGCGGTCGGCCGGCGTGTTCGACCCGGCGCAGTCTGCCGAACACTTGGCGGCGGCTGCAGCCCGCGCGGCGGGGGTCACCTCGCCGGCCGCGGCACAGCTCTTCGCGCTGGAATGCACCAGCAGCCTGGCGCGGGTGCAGTTCTCCCAGGTTCCGCGGGCCAGCCATGGGGCAGAGGTCCGGCCGGCCGGCGTCGCGGGCCGGTTTTATCCAGCCGATCCGTCCGAATTGGCGCAGCTCGTCGAGCAGTGCCTGCCAGTCGAGCCGGCCGTCCGCCAGTCCTGGCCCGCCCTCATGGTCCCGCACGCCGGTCTGATCTATTCCGGGCGGATCGCCGCCCAGACGCTGGCCCGCGTCGAGATACCAAAGACCGTGATTGTGATCGGCCCCAAGCACACGCCGCACGGCGTGGAGTGGGCAGTCGCCCCGCACGCGACCTGGTCGATTCCCGGCGCCACCCTGGCCAGCGATCCGGAACTGGCCCGGCAACTCTGCGAAGCGATCCCCGGCTGGCAGCTCGATGCCGCGGCCCACGCCCAGGAGCACGCCATCGAGGTCGAATTGCCGTTTCTGGCCCGTTTGGCGCCCCAGGCCAAGGTCGTTGGCGTCGCGCTGGGCACGGCCGATTTTGCTCGCTGCCTGCAGTTCGCCGCCGGGCTGGCGGCGGTCCTCCGCACGCTGCCGGCGCCGCCGCTCCTGGTCATCTCCAGCGACATGAACCATTTTGCCAGCGACGAAGAGAACCGCCGGCTGGATGAAATCGCCCTGGCGGCGATGGAAACGCTCGACCCCCAGCGGCTCTATCAGACTGTCACTGGCCGGCACATCAGCATGTGCGGCCTCGTCCCTGCAGTGGTCGTCATGCAGGCCCTCCGCGAGCTGAATCAGCTCGGCCGTACCCAGCGCGTCGCCTATGCGACCAGCGCCGACACCAGCGGCGATCAGTCCCGCGTCGTCGGCTATGCCGGGATGCTGCTGGGGCATTGATCCCGCCCTGCCGCACCGTCTGTGGGTCGTGCCATCCTGTCGCCGCGCTCGCCGCCCTGACGCTGCTGTGACTGCCCGCCTCGCCCCTGGCGCGCCCACACCGGGCGGCACATCGTTTGCCGCGGAATTCAGGCGGTGACTCGCGCCAGGCGGGTTGTGGGAAGAAGGACTGCAAACATTCTCTCGCAGGGGAGCAGGGCGATGAAGATGCGAACGCTGCAGGATCTGCTGGTCCACGAAATCAAGGACCTGTATAGCGCCGAGAAGCAATTGGTCAAGGCACTTCCCAAGCTGGCCAAGGCGGCCGGCAGCCACGATCTTCGCGCCGGCCTGGAAAGCCATCTGACGGAGACCGAGGGACATGTGAATCGGCTCGAAGAAATCATGGAACAGTTGGAGATTCCCAACCGCGGCCCGAAGTGCAAAGCCATGGAAGGTTTGCTTGAGGAAGGGCAGGAGATGCTGGATGAGGCGATGGATGACGAAGTGCGCGATGCAGCGATCATCTCGGCGGCCCAGCGCGTCGAGCACTATGAGATTGCCGGCTACGGATGTGCACGCACCTACGCGGAGCAGTTGGGATTCGAGGAGGCGGCACGAATGTTGCAAGAGACCCTCGACGAAGAGAAAGCCGCGGACGAAAAGCTCACACATATTGCCAGGCAGCATATCAACATGGAAGCGGCCCAAGGCAGCCGCTAACGCTCCACTCCAACAAGGGGAACCAAATATGTTGAAGTCCGATATTGCGCCCAGCGTGGGCCGTTGGGTTGTATTTGGCAGCATGGCCGCGATGGGCAGCGTCCTGGCGCTCGCTCAGGTCACGGCTCCTCCCGAAGCGCCTGGGGCGAAGGGCGCGAAGGACCGCGCCGCGCCGGTTGCGCCTCGCGAAGACCAGGCTCAACCGCGGCGGCCAGCGGAGCGGGACCGGCCCGCCGCCGACCGCCCGGCTGGGGCGGATGCACAGCCGGCCAGACGGCCCGGCTTAGGAATCGAGTTCGATGCCCAGGCTCGGGAAGGCCTGAGCATCACCACCATCCAGCCAGAAAGCCTCGCCGCTGAGGCGGGCCTGCGGGCGGGCGACAGGTTCGTCACCGTCGATGGCCGGACCTTTACGACGCCGCGGCAGTTGCAGGCCTACCTGGGCGGCCAATTCGGCCGCCGAATCCCGGTGGTCATCGACCGTGGGGGCCAGCAATACAACGTGTATCTGGACATGGGCCAGCCGGGCGATGACGCGGCCTGGTTAGGCGTTTTCCTGCAAGAAAGCGAACGGCAGCAGCCAGGGGCGCAGATCACGCAGGTCTATCCCGCCGGGCCGGCGGCCCGCGCCGGCCTGCGACCGGGGGATGTGATCCAGCAGGTCAACCAGAAGCCGGTCACCGAGCCGGCAGAACTGATCGGCCTGATCGAAGAGATGAAGCCGGGGGCCAAGGTGGAGCTCGCGGTGCTGCGCGGCCAGCAGCAGGTCACGATTCCCGCGGTGCTCGGCAACCGCTCCCACTTCGTCTTCTACGGAGGCGGTCAGGGGAACCGGTCTGGAGAGGGCCAGCAGTTCGACGAGGACGAGTTTGGCAACATTCCGGCCTACGCCATGCAGCTCGAGCATGACCGCCGAATGGCCGAGCAGCACCAGCGGATGGAAGAAGAGCTGCGCAAGCTGACCGAGGAAGTGCGCAAGCTGCGCGAAGCTCTCCAGCCTCGCGCTAATTAGTGAGTTACTTCGCACATAACAAGCTATTGGGAGCTAACCATGAGCACCATCTTTCGTAATCTACTGATCGGCGCTGTGCTGAGCGTCTCGCTGTTGTCGCTGGCCCCTATGCCGGCGCAGGCGGACGACTATTGGGACGGCTATTGGGGTTGGTACGACAACACGTATCGGCCCTATTACTACCGCCAATACGCGAGCCCATACGTGAGCCCATACCGCTCCGGATACATGTATGGGCCGAGCGTGTATAGCTATCCCAGCTATCCCAGCTCGGTTTACTATGGGCCGCGCTATCAGTATGGCGCGCCCTATGGGGCCTATTACGGGGGCCCCGCTGTTGGATATAGCGAATTGGGCCCCTATGGAGCCCAGGTGCGCGTCGGCCCTGTCCGCTTTGGCTGGCGATAGCAGTCGGTACCTGGTGATTTCGACAAACTCAACTTAAGGACTCTCCTATGCGTGCATGTGCAGCCGCACTTCTAGTTGCGGCGGCCCTCGTGGGCTGTGAGAAGATCGACGCCCCGAGCGGTCCCGTGACCAATCAAACCCCGCCGGCGCCCGACAATACGGCCGTCAACCAGCGGGATGCCGATGGCGCTACGAAGACTCCGATCGACCAGAACGAGAACCAGGCGGACATCAACACGACCGCCGAAATCCGGAAGCGAATTCTGGACACCAAGGACATGTCGGTGAACGCTCGCAATGCCAAGGTCATTACGGCCAACGGCAAAGTGACGCTCCGCGGGCCGGTCGATTCCGATACGGAACGCGAAACGATCGGCAAAATCGCCGCGGATGTCGCCGGAGCGGGGAACGTCGACAACCAACTGGAGGTTGCAGCGAAGAACCCCTGACCGGGGTGACACCTGCTGCTTCGGTTTACCTGTTTGCCTAGCCAACCAAGGAGAAAATCATGGCTTATGCGGTATATGCAATCGCGACGAGTGACGCCCAGGCGGTGCGGATCGGCAATCGACTCCGGGCGGCCGGCTTCACTCCCAGCGACATCTCGGTGCTGACGCCCGATCGCGGCGCACGCGACCTGGGTCATCAGGTTTCGACGAAAGCGCCCGAAGGGGCCACGGCCGGCGCGGGCGCGGGTGCGATCTTGGGCGGCGCTCTAGGGTGGCTCGCCGGCATCGGTGCGCTGGCGATTCCGGGGGTCGGTCCCCTGATCGCGGCCGGGCCGATTCTCGGCGCCCTCACGGGCGCCGCGGTGGGCGGGGCTGCCGGCGGCTTGACCGGCGCGCTAGCCGGCCTCGGCATTCCCGAGTACGAAGCGCAGGTGTATGAAGGCAAGCTGCGCGAGGGCAACACGCTGCTGTGCGTGCACGTCGAGGACTCCGAAGAGGCCTCGCTGGCCCGCCAGATCCTCAGCGAAGAAAAGGCCGAGAGCATCTCGACCGGCACCGAGGCCAGCGTGCCCAGCCGCGGGTAGCATTCAAGCAATCCAACCAACTTCCGGAGCCGGGGATTCGTTCCGCCGGCTCCTCTTTTTATGGAGTCATCCCATGCCCCGCGGCGACAAATCGAAGTACACCGACAAGCAGAAACGCCAGGCCGAGCACATCGAGGAAGGTTACAAGGACCGCGGCATCCCGGAGGATGAGGCCGAACGCCGGGCCTGGGCGACGGTCAACCGCGACAGCGGCGGCGGCAAGAAGCCTGGAGGATCCGGCCGGGGCCACAAGGAAGACAAGTCCCCCATGAAGAAAGGCGGCAGGCTCGGCGGCCGCGCCGCAGCTCGCCGGCCGGCTTCCGAGCGGTCCGCCTCGGCCCGCAAGGCCGCCCGCACGCGGAAGGACCGGGCCAGCCGCTCGCGCTAGGAGCGCACTCGCAAATCAAACCGCGCAGCAAAAAGGGCGCGGCTTCCGAGCCGCGCCCCATCCCCAAGCTGCCTTAGAGTCCCTTAGCGAAATTGCTCAGCACGAGCAGCTCTTCTCGAATTCATCGAGCTGCCGCTGCGCCTCGTCCTTGGCCATGCCGTACTTCTTCTGCAGCATGCCCTCGAACTGCTCGCGGCGGCCTTGGAACTTGTCGAGTTCGTCGTCGGTGAACTCGCCCCACCGCTCGCGAATCTGGCCTTTGAACTTCTTCCAATCGCCTTTGATGGTGTCCCAGTTCATATCTCTTCTCCTTTTGTGTTCGTGTCGGACAGCGCGCCCGATGGCGCTACCCTGCCCAGTGATGGAAATGAGCAAAGCCGGTGCCAACGCCGCTATGGTCAAGCAGCGGCTCACTAAACGAAAAAAGCCGCCCGGCGCTGAGCGCCGAGCGGCCGCTGTGGTCACACGCTAACCTAGGGCAGCGTGGTCGTGGCCTCCGCAGAGGCCTCAGCAGCTTCATGCTTGGGCTCCGGCAAGCGAGCCAACAGGTACGTCGCCGTACGATTCGGTCCCATGTGGGCCAGGATCGGCGTCTCGTCCTGCGTCAGGTTAAACAGACCCGTCTCCATGACGATGTCGGTCGCATTGCCGATCGTGAACGCCATCCGCTGGGTGTCCTTATCGACGCGGCCCTGCACCGTGTAGGTCTTGCCGGTCTGCTTGTTGAACGACGTCCCGCTGATCAGCCCCTCCTTGTTGACCGCCAGCTGGATCACGCGGGCCGGATCGGCTTCGTCTTTCGCGGTGGACAGCGTAAACGTGCCCAGCGGCAGCCAATCTTCCGGCCGCGTCTGGCCGACGGATGCCGGATCGACCGCTGCCAGGTCGGCCGCGGACTGAGCGTAGACCGTGGCCGTGCCCACGGGCTGTCCATACACCATGACCTGGTTGCCCGTGTAAACGACGTTTCCGCCTGGGCCGTAGTCATAGTAATAGGGCGTACTCCAGCCCCAGCCGGGGAACCAGCCGATCATCGAGCCCCACAGCGGACGGCTGTACCAGTACCACCAGGGGCGGTAGCCGATCCAGGGACTATAGCCCCACCAGCCGCCATAGCCCGGGCCAACGCCGTAGCCATAGCCGCCGAGGCCGATGCCGATCAGGCTTCGCGAATTCCACCAGCCGTAGTTGAAGAACGGGCTGGGGCCGTAACGGAAACCGGTGCGGGCCTGTGTGCCCCAGTCGCTCCAGACGCTAGCCCGATTGGGGTTGAGCGCCAGCCACTGGTTCGTGCCTACGCGAGCGTCGGCGTCCACCGCAGCGCCGGGAACCCGCGCGTCGGTGCGAATCTGTGCCCGTAGCGTGTTATTCAGGCTCGTGCGGAACTGGTCCAACTCCACGCGGCGTTCCCGCGTAATGTTCGCCCAGTTCGGCGAGAAACGCAGGTTGGCCTGAGACGCGACGGACGAATCGATTCTCACGCCGTCGGGAACTCGCGCCGAAGCCGAACCGTCCAGTCGAGCGCCCCCGCGGATATTCGCGTCCAGGTTGGGACGCAGGGTGGTGCGAGGAACTCCGGGGACGTCAACATTGGCGCCAGCACCGGGAACGCGAACGTCAGCGCCCGCGCCGGGCACTCGAACGTCGGCTCCCGCGCCGGGAACGCGGACCTGGCCCCCGGCGCCTGGCACGCGAACGTCAGCGCCCGCGCCGGGTACTCGAACGTCGGCTCCTGCGCCGGGTACGCGGACCTGGCCTTCACCGCCGGGCACGCGCACTTCGCCGCCCGCGCTTGGTACTCGCACGTCCGCACCCGCGCCGGGCACGCGGACCTGGCCGCCCGCCCCGGGCACGCGCACCTCGCCTCCAGCCTGCGGTTCGCGAACCGTTGCGCCCGGCCCGCGGACTTCCGGCACTCGCACGGTGCCGCCGGCCGGGACGCGAATCTCGCCGCCGCCTTGCGGCACGCGGACCGTCGCGCCACCACCCACTTGTCCGTTCACGCTGGGCAGCCGAACATTGCCGCCGCCCTGGACGCGAACGCCGCCGCCTCCATCGCGACCGCGTCCTTGCCCGTAGACCTCTGGTCCGCTGAACGCCAGTAGCCCCGCGGACGCGGCCACGGCGCTAAGACCAATCCAGCGGACGAACCGCGCCGACACGCGGCGCCAAACAGGTTTCGAGAATCTCATGATCTGGCTCCTTGTTGATTAAAGCGCGCACTCCGAGCGCTGAAACAAAAAATGCGCTGCCCGCCAGCTCCCCCAAGCGAGTCGCACAACAATAAGGGGCAACTGATGTGCCGCCGCATCTTCAGGCAACTTGGGTGAGCGCAGCCCACCGATTGCGGGGAATCGGGCACCAAACGTCGCCGCGACCTGTGGTTGGCCACGAATCAAGCTGTGCGACGAAACGGCAAGCCACGACGACAACCGTGTCCGTGCGATCATTCAAAGCCCGCTCCATGCCAGCAGAAATTTGCAAGCGTGAGCATCTGTTGATGATGAATGCCACGAATTAGACCGCCGCAGCGAGAGTTTCGAGTTTTGTCCGCTTCCGCACTTTCACTCCGGACTTGGCGGCGCGGCACTTGCTCCGATCTCAGGCAGCAAATCGCTACAAGCTCGTTCTTGCCTTGTTCCGGATTCCGGATCGCGTCAATGCGGCGATAAGCGTCGCGAAGTGACGTGAGGAATGGGCAAGCTGACGGGCCGAGGCGACAAGCTGGCTGGGCTTATTGCTCGTTGCCGAAGTTGCAGTGCGCGACGCCGTCGGGCAATGGTCCGGCCTGATCCGTGGGTTATCTCACACTGGAAAAGGAGAAGCGTATGAACAAGGTCGTAATCAGCTCGCTCGTGGCGGCAGTGGCTCTGCTGGCGGTCGTCAGCCGTGTGGCGATGGCCGAAGAGGTCAAGCACGAGGGCACGATCAGCAAGATCGAAGGCGCGACCGTGACCGTGAAGGCCGCCGATGCCCAGCACGAGATGACGCTTTCCCCGACGACCAAGATCACGCTCGACGGCAAGCCCGCTCGGGCCAGCGATCTGAAGGTCGGCTTCAAGGTGAAGACCGTCTGCGACAAGGAAGGCGATCGCGTGACCTGCAAACAGTTCGATGCAACCTCCGGCGCTAATTAGCCGCTAATTGCCAGTCGAACTGGCAATGGCGCGCCATTCCAAGGGCGGCGTCGGGGCGAGAATCCGGTTCGCACTCGACGCCGCTTTTTTTGCGCGCCCACCGGACGAAATCTCTACGGCGCGCTTTCCTGCGGCAAATTCAGTTGCAGCGCCGCGCGAAGACGTTCCGCCCGGCGCAGCTGCGGGCCTAGCGCCGCGCCCGTCTGCAGTTCGTCGCCGACCCGCCACGCCAGGTAGCGTTCGACTGCGGGCGAGCCGTCGTAAATGCCGTCGTGCGTCCAGGCCAGCCAGTCGTCGCTGCGGTCAAACGCCA
>DASRJB010000655.1:0-2146 GCA_035649715.1 Pirellulaceae bacterium | reverse complement strand
AAGCTGCTCTCCTATGCCTTAAACCGCAGTCTGCTGCTGTCGGATAAGAAGCTGCTGGAGCAAATGCAGACGAAGCTGGCGGCGGACGATTATGCTATCGGTAGCCTGATCGAGACGATTGTGACCAGCCCGCAGTTTGTGAACCGGCGGGGAGACCTGTAGGGAACGCACTCCGTGGCGTTCCGGGAACGGCACAGAGGCCGTTTCCTACAGCGCACTTTCCAAGGAACGTCAACAATGAACGCCCGATTCTCACGCCGCACGCTGCTGACTGGCGTCGGCGTTTCGATGGCGCTGCCGTGGCTCGAGTCGCTGCCGGTGTGGGGCCAGGAACCGCCGGCCAAGAGCGACCAGCCCGAGCTGCCCAAGCGGTTTGCGGCGCTGTTCATGGGCAATGGCATCAGCCCGAATCACTGGTGGGCCAAAGGCGCGGGCGAGGCGATGGAGTTCAGCCAAAGCCTGCAGCCGCTGGAACCGTTCAAGACCAAGCTCAACGTCGTGACGGGCCTGTTCAACAAGGCAGCGACCGGCGTCGGCATTCATCCTGGCCAGACCGGGAACATTCTCTCCGGGGCGTCGCTGCAAAAGGGAGCGGTGTTGCGCGGCGGGATCAGCGTCGATCAGGTGCTGGCGAATCACTTCGCGGACGAGACCGCCCAGCCGAGCCTCGTTTTGGGCTGCGAGCAGCCGATCACCGGCTATCACGAGACGAATTTCTCGATGGCCTACAGCTCGCACATTTCCTGGCAGGATGCGAATTCGCCCGTGCCGATGGAGGTCTATCCTTCGCTGGCGTTCGATAGCCTGTTCGACAACCAGGGGAGCCAGCGGACGCTCTCGATCCTCGACCGCGTCCGCGACCACGCCGCCTCGATCGGCCGGCAAGTGAGCCGCGCCGACCAGGCCAAGCTCGACGAGTATTTGACCAGCGTGCGCGAGGTCGAAAAACGCGTCGAGCGGACGCGGGCGATGAAGGACCAGGCGGATAACAACGCAGCCGACCGCGGCCGGCCGGCCATTGCGATGCCGCGACCCGACAACGGCCTGCCCGAGGACATCCGCGAGCACATGCGGCTGATGTGCGACCTGATCGCGCTGGCCTTCCAGACCGACAAGACGCGCGTGGCGACGCTCCTGCTCTGCCGCGACCTCTCGGGACTCTTCTATCCGTTCCTCGACGTGCGGCAAGCGCACCATCCGACGTCGCACGAGGACGAATCGGACGAGTACGAGCGGGTTACGCGGTACTACGTCGGGCAGCTGGCTTATCTGTGCCAGAAGCTCGCTGCGATGCCCGAGGGCGAGAGCACGGTACTCGACAACTCTTGCCTGATGTTCGTCTCCAACATGTGGTCGGGCAGCAAGCACGACTCATCGAAACTGCCGGTCGTGCTGGCGGGCGGGCTGGGCGGGAGGCTGGCCACCGGCCGCGTCCTCGAATACCGCGACAAGGGCGATCGCGGCCGCAGGCTGTGCGGTCTCTATCTGTCGCTGCTGCACAAGCTGGGCGTTCCCGCCAGGCAGTTCGGCGACGCCAGCGAGCCGCTGGCGGACCTGTAGGTCCCGCCTGCCGGGCGGGACCTGGGCATGCTGCAAGGTCAAATCCTGGACAATCTCCAGGTCGCTGCGCTTCCCGAGAGGCCCCTTCCGGCAGAAGGGGCCTACATCAAGAAATCCAGGAATTCTGTCTGAAGTCGCGGTCCCTCGCAGCCGCACGGCGGTTTATCGTCCGAAGGATGGGCGGAACGAGCTGGCCGCTGCCATTCCGCATACTTCATTTCATGAAGGGGGTTTCTCATGCGCTGTTTCACGGCTGGCTTATTGATCGCGCTGCTCGGCGCCAGTGGTTTTGCAAAGGCCGCGGATGAGCCCGCAGGGCAGTTCATCACGCTGGAGCTGGTCGTTGCCGACGCGCCCGAAGGCACACCGGCGACGCCCACTGCCGCGGCCATCTTGGAGCTCGAGAAAGCGGGCAAGCTGACCAGCTTCTCGCGCTACCGGCTGACGGCCCTGGAAAACCAGCAGTCGTCGCTTCAGTTTGGCGAGCTAGCGTCGCTCATATCCGGACGGCAGCAGGGTTTTCGAGGCGCAGAAGGCGGCGTCCCGACCTTCAATCAGATGTCAGTCGGCACGATGATCTCCGCCG
>DASRJB010000654.1:0-9611 GCA_035649715.1 Pirellulaceae bacterium | reverse complement strand
GCCGGCGACGGCCCCTGGGAATTGCTGCTGAATGACCAGGACTATTCTGGCGAATTGCCTTGGCCCGTCAGCGTGGCTCAGAGCAGCGACGCCGAGATCGTCGTCCACACCGGCAAAGTCCGCTGCCGGTTGCGACGCGGCGACGCGCGGATCCTGTCGTCCGCGTCGAGCGACAGCGGCGAGAATTTGGGAAACAAAGGCGTCGCCATCTGCTGCATCGACGCGCGTGGAGCTCGGCGGCGGGTAACCATCGAATCGCTAAGGATTGTCGAGAGCGGTCCGCTGCGGGCCCAAGTGGAGTTCACGGGCGTGCTCGGCCGCGGCACCGACCTGCGGCTGAGGGGACACATCAGCTTTTTCGCCGGCCTGACTCAGGTCCGCATCGAGCTGACGGCGCAGAATCCGCGGCGGGCAAGGCACCCCGGCGGCTACTGGGACTTGGGCGATCCAGGTTCGGTGCTCGTGAAGCAGTGGTCCGTAGAGATTGAAGCAAACGTTGGCAATCAGCCGCGAGTAGCGTGGACCGAGCAGCCGGGCAGCGAAGCGCAAGAGGTCTCTGGACGCCTGGAGATTCTGCAGGAATCCAGCGGCGGCAAGCAGTGGAACAGCCGCAACCACGTCAATCGGGAAGGCCGCGTGCCGCTGAGGTTCCGCGGGTACAGCTTCCGCACTGCGGATGGCGAATGCGGCGGCGAGCGGGCCAGCCCTGCCGTGGCAATCCAAGGCGCGGCCGGCCAGGTTGCGTGTGCGATCGAAGAGTTCTGGCAGAAGTTTCCCAGCGGTCTGGTGGTGGACGAAAATCGTATCAGCGCTCAACTCTGGCCGGGCAGCTGGGGCGATTTGCATGAATTGCAGGCCGGCGAGCATTGCACGCGAACGGTGTGGCTCGACTTCGGCCGCAATGCGGCAGCTCCGTGCGACGGTCTGAGTTGGGTCCACCGGCCTCCGCGCGCCATCGCCGATCCGGAGTGGCTGGCCGCGAGCGGAGCGATTCCGCTATCGCCGTCGCCGCAGGCGCCAGTCCGCGAAGAATACCAGCTCGTGCTGCGGGAAGCGGCGGACGGCCCCCACAGCCTGCTCGGCAAGCGGGAGCGGATCGACGAGTACGGCTGGCGCAATTTCGGCGACGTCTGGGCCGACCACGAACAGGCCTTTGGCGACGATCCGCGACCGGTGATCTCGCACTACAACAATCAATACGACCTGTTGCACAGTCTATTGATCCACTACTTGCTGAGCGGCGACGCCCGCTGGTGGGCCCTGGCCGATCCGCTGGCGCGGCACGTGCTCGACATCGACATCTACCACACCACGCGCGACAAGCCGGCCTATAACGGCGGCCTGTTCTGGCACACCGCGCACTATCACGACGCCGGTAAAAGCTCGCACCGCTGCGTTTCGGCGGCGATGCAGGGTAAGAAAATCCCCGCGCCGGGCACAGGTCCCTGCAACGAGCACAACTACACCCGTGGCCTGTCGCTGTACTACTATCTCACTGGCTGCGAGCGAGCTCGGCGAGCCGTACTCAGCATGGCCGATTGGGTCCTGGCGATGGACGACGGCTGCCGCCACCTGCTGGGAATCCTGTCGAGTCAGCCGACCGGCGATGCCAGTCGCACTTGCGAAACCAACTATCATGGTCCGGGCCGCGGCGCCGGGAATTCCATCCACGCGCTGCTCGACGCCTGGCAATTGACCGGCGAAAGCCATTACCTGGCTAAGGCCGCTGAGCTGGTACGCCGCTGCATTCACCCGGCCGACGACATCGCAGCCCGCGATTTGGCAAGCGCAGAACGCCGCTGGTCGTACGCCGTGTTTCTCCAGGCGCTCGTGCGGCTGATCGACGCCATCGGAGATGTCCCCGAGTGGGATCTCTTGCGAGACTACGCCCGCCAGTCGCTGTTGCACTACGCCCGCTGGATGGCCGCGCACGAGCGGTTCTATCTCGACGAGCCCGAGAAGCTGGAATATCCGACCGAAACGTGGGCCGCCCAGGAGCTGCGCAAGGGAAACACGCTGCTCATGGCCGCCCGCTACGCCGCCGGCGCTGAGGCCGCGCGATTTCGCCAGCGGGGGCGCGAGATGCTCGACCGGGCCTGGCAATCGCTCCTGTCGTTCGAGTCGCGGCGCACCACGCGCCCCGTCGCCGTGGCGATGCAGCAGGGATATCTGGAAGCCTATCTGCAGAGTGAGGACAGAGCGCCTGCTTTGGCGCCCGGCGGCGAGGACAACAGGGAGATCGGCGAGCCGGCGGTGTTCATGCCACAGAAGCAGGCCATCCGCCACGCGCTGCGATCGCCCCGTGGGCTGCTGTCGCTAATCGGCTGTGCTGTGCAGCCGGGGCGGTGGTACAGCACTGCCCGCCAGACCTGGCCGGCCGAGCGGCTGCGCCGACTGCTGGGAGCGAGCTGGCTCCCATGACGACTGCCACGATGCTGGGCGCGCTAATGCCAGTCCGCCGGCCGCCAGCGCTGGACGATGGCCGCCCAGTAATCTGCCAGGTGCTGCACACGCTGCACGTCGGCGGCGGCGAAGTGCTCGCGCGGGCCTTTGCCCTTCAGCACGAGCGGGACTTCCGGCCGGTGTTTGCACTGCTCGACGACATCGGCAGCTTGGGGCAAGAGCTGAAAGACGCCGGTTACACCGTGGAAGTCATCAGCCGGCGCCCCGGATTCGATTGGCGCTGCGGCCGCCGGCTGCGTGATTTCTTCCGCCGGCATCGCGTAGCCCTGATTCACGCCCACCAGTACGCTCCTCTGTTCTATTCGGCACTGGCCCGATTGCCAGGGATGCCGCTGCCGATCCTGTTCACCGAGCACGGCCGCGATTATCCCGACTACCGCCGCTGGAAGCGGGCGCTGGCCAACCGCTTTTTGTTCGGCCGCCGCGACCGTTTCGTCGGAGTCGGCCAGTGCGTCCGGCGGGCGCTCATCGACTACGAAGGGCTGCCGGCCGACCGCGTCGAGGTGATCTATAACGGCAGCGACCTCGCGGCGTACGATCCCCTCCACGGGGAGCGCGACACCGTTCGCCGCGAACTGGGCCTCGCCGACGACGAAATCGCGATCGTGCAAGTCGCCCGGCTCAATTCGCTCAAAGACCACGCCACGGCCATCCGCGCCATGCAGCGCTTGCGCTCGGCCGCTCCGCGGGCCAGGCTGCTATTGGCCGGCGAGGGCGAAGAGCGGCCGGCGATCGAGCGATTGATCGGCGAGTTGGGCGTGAGCGATTGCGTGCGGCTGCTCGGTACGCGCCGCGACGTGCCGCGGCTGTTGCAAGGGGCCGAGATCTTTCTGCTGACGAGCGTCAGCGAAGGCATTCCCCTGACTTTGATCGAAGCGATGGCTACCGGCCTGCCGTGCGTCGCGACGCGCGTCGGCGGCGTGCCCGAAGTCGTGCAAGACCGTCACACCGGGCGGCTTGCCGCGGCGCAAGATCACGCAGCCATCGCCGGGTTGCTGGCCGAGCTGGCTGCCCAACCCGCGCAGCGGCAAGCCCTCGGGAAAGCCGGCCTGGAGCGAGCCCGGCAGCTGTTCGACCACGGGCAAATGCACGCCCGCTATGGCAGCGCCTATCGCCAAATGATCGCATGAAGATCCTGCTGCTCACGGAGCAATTCCCGTGGCCGCTCACGGACGGCGGCAATTTGCGCACCTGGCACATCATCCAGGGGCTGCAGCGCCAGCACGAGGTGACCGTGCTGGCGCACCACTGGCCGCCGCGGGCCGGAAAGTTGGACCAGTCGCCGTGCGGCATTTCCCGTCCTGTGCTGGTGCCGAAGCTCGATGTGAGCCGGCGGCTCTGGCACAACATCCGTCATCTCGGTCCTTCCCGCTGGCCCCTGTTCCTGTTGAAGAACTTTTCCCCAACGCTGCTAGGCGAAGCCGACCGGTTGCTCGCCAGCGAGAGCTTCGACGTCATCCACTTCAACCACCTGGATACGGCCTGCTTTGCGCTGACTCGCGACTGGCCGCAGCCGATGGTCTTCGACACGCACAATTGTCTGACGTCGCTGGCCCGCCAGGTGGCCGGCGCAGGCGCCAACCCGGTCCGCCGCTGGTTTTTTCGCCGCGAGGCGGCGTTGATCGAGGAGGCGGAGCGGCGGATTACGGCCCGCATGGCGCTCAACCTCGTCTGCTCGAGCGCCGACGCCGGACACTTCATGGGCATTCAGCCGCAGGGGCTGTATGAGGTCGTCCCCAACGGTGTGGATCGCGAGCATTTTCAGGCTTCGGCCGCCAGTCCGGCTGATCCCGCCACGCTGGTCTTTACCGGCGCGATGAGCTATTACCCAAACGTGCAGGCCGCGGTCTTCTTTCAGCGCGAAATCCTGCCCTTCCTGAAACGCTCTGGACGTCCGCTGCGCACCCTGTTCGTCGGCCGGGATCCAGCGCCGCAGGTGCGAAGGCTGCACGACGGCGAGCGCGTCATCGTCACGGGCTCGGTGCCCGATGTGCGGCCCTATCTCGAGCAAGCGGCAGTGGTGATCGTGCCGCTGCTCCACGGGAGCGGCACGCGGCTCAAGATCCTGGAAGCATTTTCGATGGGCAAGGCGGTCGTTTCGACCCGCGTTGGGGCCGAGGGTCTGGGCGTGCAAAACGGCAAGCAGTTGCTGCTGGCCGACGAGCCCCGGGCGTTCGCCGACTGCATTCTGCGATTGCTGGACGACGAGGGCCTGCGACAGCGGATGGGTCTGGCAGCCCGCCAACTGGTGGAAGCCGAGTATGCCTGGCCCGTGGTGCAAGACCGCTTGAACCGTGCTTATTCGCAACTCTGCTCCACGCCCGCTGTGGAAACGTCTGCCGCGATCTAAAGCCTCCCGTGACTGCCGCTTCACCCCTGATCCTCCACGTGCGGTGCGTCACCGGCGCCGGTGGCGGCCCCGAGAAGACGATCCTCAATTCGCCCCGGTTCCTCGCGCGGCTGGGATACGACTGCGCCTGCGCCTACCTGCATCCGCCGGATGATCCGGGTTTCGACGTGCTGCGGCGGCGGGCGGACGCGGCTGAGGCTAGGCTCGTTGGCATCCCCGATCGCGGGCCCTTGGATCTGGGCGTTGTCCGGCGGATGGCCCGGCTGTGCCGCGAGGAGCGGGTCGCCGTCTGGCACGGACACGACTACAAAAGCAATGCCCTGGGCCTGCTCGTCCGCTGGTACTGGCCGATGAAGCTCGCGACGACTGTGCACGGCTGGGTGCAGCACACGCGCCGCACGCCGCTGTACTACGCGATCGATCGGTTCTGCCTCAAGCGCTACGACGAGATCCTCTGCGTTTCGCAGGACTTGTACGATCAGTGCCTGCGGCTCGGCGTGCGGCCGGAGCGTTGCCACTGGGTGCACAACGGGATCGACACGGAGCAATTCACGCGGCGGCAGAAGGCCGCGGCGGCACGCCGGGCGTTCTCGCGGCACGTCAGCGGGCAGCTCATCGGCGCGATGGGACGCTTGTCGGATGAAAAAGGGTTCGACCTGTTGATCGACGCCGTCGATCGGCTGCTGAACGAGGGATATGACATTTCGCTGTGGATCGCGGGTGAAGGCGCCCAGCGCGCGAGTTTGCAAAAGCTCATTGACGACCGCGGCCAGAGCTCGCGAATTCAATTGCTGGGGCATGTGGAGGACACGCAGTCGTTCTATGAGGCGCTCGACCTGTTCGCGCTGAGCAGCCGGCGGGAGGGCTTGCCCAACGTGCTGCTCGAAGCGATGGCGCTGGAGGTTCCGGTCGTCGCCACGCGGATTGCGGGCGTTCCGACGCTCGTCGAGGACGGCGTGAGCGGCCTGCTCGTCGAGCCGGGCGACAGCGTCGTTCTGGCCGGCGCCCTGCGGCAAGTGCTCGGCGACGCCGCCTTGCGTGACTGCTTCGCGGCGGCCGCTCGGCAAACGATCGAGACGACCTTTAGTTTCGAGCGGCGGATGCGGCGCGTGGCCGGCATTTACGACGCCCTGCTCGCCCGCAAGCCGGCCGCCGCTCAAGCGGCCGCCCACCACGCATGAGCGACGTCGCCTTGGATACTCCGTCCGTCGTCCGCGTCGAGCAGCCGCGCCGCTCCGCACTCTTCGTCGGCCTCAAGCGCTGCGTGCAGGCGGCGTTCTTCGTCTGGGCATTGCCGCGGCTGATCGCCTATTGGCTGTCGCGGCGAGTGCTGGGCCGGCGGGCCTTCGGCGCGGCCAGCGAGTCGATCGCCCGCGTGAGCGGTATCCGCGGGCTCTTCCTGCGGCAGGCCTTTTACCGGGCGACCTTGTCCGCCTGCGGACGCGATGCCTATTTCGGCTGGCTCAGCGTCTTTTCGATGCCCGAGGCCAGCGTCGGCGAGCGGGCCTATATCGGCCGCTTCTGCACCATCGGCTTTGCGGAGATCGGCGAGGAAGCAATGCTGGCCGATCATGTGCAAATCCTCAGCGGCGGCCAGGAGCACGGCCAGGCCGCAGGCAGTTCCATGCACGAGCAGCCGCAAACGTACAGCCGCGTGCGGATCGGCCGCGGAGCGTGGATCGGCGCGGGGGCCGTGGTGATGGCCGACGTGGGAGCGGGGGCGATCGTCGGCGCGGGCGCGGTCGTGACCAGGCCGGTTCCGCCGCGGTCGGTCGCGGTCGGCGTGCCGGCCAAAGTGATTAAATCGCTCGACGAGACTAACTGAGGCCATGGATCGCCACCAGATCGAAGATGTCGTCGTGTCGGCGATACGCATCATCAACCAGGGCCGCACGCCCGAGCACCAGCTGGCCGAGAGCGCGGACGCGGCGCTGTACGGAGCGGGCAGCCCGCTCGACTCGCTCGGCCTGGTGGCCCTGCTCATCGAAGTCGAGGAAGGGCTGCGCGAGGAGGGCCGGGCAATCTCGCTCAGCGACGAGCGGGCGGTCTCCCAAAAGCACAGCCCGTTTCGCAGCGTTCCGGCACTGGTCGATTACATCGCCGGGCGGCTGGGAAATCCCGCATGAACCCGCCGCGCCACATCCTGATCACCGGCGCGAGTCGCGGCCTGGGCCGCGCGCTGGCAGAACACTACGTCGAGCGGGGCGATGCCGTCGTCGGCTGCTCCCGCGGCCCGGCCACGCTCGAGCATCCGCAGTATTCGCATGTCGCCGCCGACGTCACCGACGAGGCCGCGGTCCAGCGGCTGTGCGACCAGGTGCGCGAGCGCTGCGGCGGGCTCGACGTGCTGCTGAACAACGCCGGCGTCGGCCGCATGCTGCCGGTGGCGCTCACGCCGCTGGCGACGGCGCGGCGGCTGGTGGACGTGAATTTCCTCGGCACTTTTCTGCTCACGCATGCTGCCGTTCGCTTACTTCGCCATTCGCCCGCGGGCCGCATCGTGAACTTCACTTCGATTGCCGTCCCGCTGCGTCTGGAGGGCGAAGCGATCTATGCCGCTGCCAAGTCGGCCGTGGAAACCTTTACGCGGGTCGTGGCCAAGGAGCTGGGACCGCTGGGCATCACCTGCAACGCCGTCGGCCCCTCGCCGATCCGCACGGACCTGCTCCGCAACGTTCCCGAAGAGAAACTGCAAGCCTTGATCGACCGGCAAGCTATCCGCACCTGGGCCGAGCCGCAGGACGTGATCAACATCGTCGATTTCTTCCTGAAGCCCGAAAGCCGCCACGTCACGGGCCAGGTGCTTTACCTGGGCGGGCTGGGCTAGATGACTCGGCCCCCTATGACGGACGCAAACACGTCGCCGCTCGAGTGGCTGCTGGAGCGGATTTCGTTCGCCGGCGCAGCGAGTGCCGTCGCGACGGGCGATTCCGAGACGCCCTATCACGAGCTGGCCGCCACGGTCGAGCGCTGGCGGTCGCGGCTGTTGGCGGCCGGCGTGCTTGCGGGCGACGTCGTCTCGATCGAGGGAGAATACGCCGCGCCGACGATCGCCGCGCTGCTGGCAGCCGCGGACCTGCGGGCGATCGTCGTTCCGCTCTCGGCCGACATGCGCGTGCATCACGATCGCTTCCGCAGGATCGCGCAGGTCCAGTGGCGAGTATCGTGCGCGGCCGAGGAAATCGTCCGCTGCGAGTCCCGCGCGGTGCATCCGCACTTCGAGCGGCTGCGGGCGGGAGGCCGGCCGGGACTCGTCCTGTTCACCTCGGGCTCTACGGGGGAAAGCAAGGCCGCCGTCCACGACCTGGGCCTCTTGCTGGAGAAGTTTCACGTCCGCCGGCAATCGCTGCGGACGCTCGTCTTTCTTCAACTCGACCACATCGGCGGCGTAAACACGCTGCTCCACACGCTGGCCAACGGCGGGGCCGTTATCGTTCCCGCGGACCGCTCGCCGGCAGCCGTCTGCCGGGCGATCGAGCGCCACCGCGTGGAGCTGCTGCCTGCCTCGCCCACGTTTCTCAACCTGCTGCTGCTCTCCGAAGAGCCGGCCCGACGCGACCTGAGTTCGCTGCGGCTCATCACGTACGGCACTGAGCCGATGCCGCCGAGCACGCTGTCCCGGCTGCACGCGGCCTTTCCGGGCGTCAAGCTCCAGCAGACGTATGGCTTGACCGAACTCGGAATTCTCCGCTCGCAGTCGCGCGGCTCGGACTCGCTGTGGGTCCGCGTCGGCGGCGAAGGGTACGAAACGAAAGTCGTGGACGGCCGGCTGTGGATTCGCGCCCGCTCGGGAATGCTCGGCTATCTGAACGCCGAGAGCCCCTTCGACGCCGAGGGCTTTTTCGACACGGGCGATCGCGTTGAAGTCGATGGCCCGTGGCTGCGGATCCTGGGCCGGCAGAGCGAAGTCATCAACGTCGGCGGCAGCAAGGTCGATCCAGCCGCAGTGGAAAGCGTGCTCCTGGAAATGGATGGCGTCGCCGAGGCAGCCGTGCGCGGCGAGCCCCACCCGATCACGGGCCAGATCGTCGCGGCAACGGTGCGGCTGGCGCGGGACGAATCGCCGCGCGACTTCCGGGTGCGAATGCGATCGTACTGCCGCGATCGGCTGCCGGATTACGCCGTTCCGGCTCGCGTTTCGTTTGGCAGCGAGCCGCTGCATAGCGTGCGATTCAAATGCATTCGCCGCGGGGTGGACGCCTGATGCTGAAGTTGGCTTGCAAAGGCACCTTGAATGCCGTGGCGCTGGCCGCTGCGTGGCCCTGCGCGCTGACGGTCTGGCTCGAGGGCTGGCTGAATCCGTGCCGCGAAGATGCGTTCGTCTTCTGGGCGCAGTTGCTTTCGCTTGCGCCGGGCATGCCGGGCATGTATTTGCGGCGCGCATTTTATGCCTGGACCCTCGAATTCTGTTCGCTCGACTCGTGCGTCGGATTCGGGGCGATCTTTTCCAATCGACAAGCGGTGGTCGAATCGCGCGTGTACATCGGGCCGTTTGCCTTGATCGGCTCGGCCAGGCTGCGGCGCGGATGCCTGATTGGCAGCCGGGCCAGCCTGCTCAGCGGCGGCCGGCTGCACGCGCAAAGCGCCAGCGGTGACTGGCTGCCGACCGATCCGGCGCTGCGGCAGCAGATCGAGATCGGCGAAAACGCCTGGCTGGGCGAGGGGGCGATCGTCATGGCCGATATCGGCCCGCGAGCGATGGTTTCGGCGGGCGCGGTCGTCTCCACTCCTGTACCGGAGCGGGTCATGGTCGCCGGAAATCCGGCACGGTTCGTCAAGCGGCTGGCCGCCGACGATT
>DASRJB010000653.1:0-4141 GCA_035649715.1 Pirellulaceae bacterium | reverse complement strand
TATCATCACGGGGAGCAAGCGGCGAGGGCCGACGTGTGGCGTGCGGCGAAGATCCGCCCTGTGGAATTCCAGGCTGTGGGCGGCTTCGCCGACCACAGCCACTCGAAACTGCCTCTTGTCGCCAGTTGTTCCGCCAGCGGCTGCCACGGCGACGCCCGCGCGGGCGCGCCGCCCTGGCGCAGTGCGCAGGCCGTGTGGCTGGCCGCCGATCCGCACGCTTCGGCCTACGACGTCCTCTGGACGTTCCGAGGCCGCGAGATCACCCGCCGGCTCGCGCAGCCAACAGGCGCGCTAACCGACGAGCAGCATCGCCAAGCCATCGAGCAGCGCTGCATCGGCTGCCACGCCACCACACGCGATGAAGGCGGCTTCACTCTGGGAGTACATTGCGAGTCGTGCCACGGCCAAGCCGACGAGTGGCTTAAGTCGCACCAGCTGACGAGCTTCTCGCGCGGCACGCACGGCTTCATCGACACGAAGAGTTTGCCCGCGCGGGCGGGCGTCTGCATGCCTTGCCACGTCGGACCGCAAGTTTCCGGTCAGACCACCCAAGCCGTCGATCACGACCTGATTGCCGCCGGCCATCCGCGGCTGAACTTCGAATTCCGCACGTACTTCGAGAGCCTGCCTGAACACTGGGATCGACAATCCGACCAGCGCCGGCTGGGCCCTGACTTTCATTTCCGGAGCTGGCTCGCCGGCCAGCAGCAACAGGCGGCACAGTTCACCCGGCTAAGGACGCACTTCGGCCAGACCTCTCCGGACGATGTGCGCGAGTTCGCCTTGTTCGATTGCGCCTCGTGCCATCACGCGCTGGCGACTGGCGAGGCTACCGCGGGCAGGCCGCGCCCGCCGCACTGGCCGCGCGGCGATCTGCCCGAGGCCCAGCCGCTGGCCGTGGCCGGTTCGCTGCTCGCGGAAGCGGCCATCGTGAATCGCAACACGTTCGACGACAATGTCCAGACCTACCTGGCGCTTCAGGCGGTGGCAGCGGACCTGCCGGCGCGGCCTGCTCTGCATTCCACGATCGACCGGCTGGGCCAATTCCTCGCTCAGGACTGCTTTTTCGCTGCGGGCGACTCCCGACCGCCGACGCAGTACGATTGGCCGCGGCGGCTGGACCGCTCGCAGCTGGATTTGCGGATCCAGGCGATCCGCGCGGTACTCCAGTCGCTGCAAAACCCGCCGGCAGGAGGCCTCGCGCCGCCGTGATCGTCCAGCAGCTCAATGCGATCCAGGAGCGCCACGGCTATCTGCCGCGGGAGGCCCTCGTGTCGCTGGCCGATCGGCTGGCGGTGCCGCTCTACCGCATTCAAGAAGTAGTGAGCTTCTATCCGCACTATCGCCGCCAGCCGCCGCCGGCAGTTGAAGTGCACGTCTGCCGCGACATGAGCTGCTGTCTCCGCGGCTCGGCGAAGCTGACGGGCACGCTGGAGCAATCGCTGGCCAAAGAGATCTCCGGCGGCCGCGCCGCGGTCTGCCCCGTGTCTTGCCTGGGGCGCTGCGACCGCGCACCGGCGGCGCGCCTCGATCACAACGCGGCATCTCATCAAATCCACAACTACTTCGGCCGCGCGCCCGACGATATCGTCCGTGCCGTCCAGGACCTGCTGGCCGGAGAAACGGAGCCGTCGATCGCCGCCGATCGCGACGCCGACCTGCCCGATCGGTCCAGCGACTGGAAGATCAACGTCTATGCCGGGCAGCCGCGGGAGGAGCGCTACCGGGCACTGGCGCAGGTGGCGGCCGCGCTGCGGCGCGGCGCGGCGGCGGGCGATGCGGAGCGCGACCGGATCATTCAGGCCGCACTGAAGAACGCCGTGCTGCTGGGGATGGGCGGCGCGGGCGGGCAGGCCTTCAAGAAGTGGTGCGAGGTCCGCGAGGCCGTCGGCGAGCGGAAGTATGTCGTCTGCAACGCCGACGAAAGCGAGCCCGGCACGTTCAAAGACCGCGAGCTGCTGCTCAGGACGCCCTACCTCGTGGTCGAAGGCGTGCTTCTGGCCGGACTCGTCCTGGGCGCGGAGCAAGGCTACATCTACATCCGCCACGAATACGAAGAGTGCATTGCCGCCGTGCGCGAGGAAATCGCCTGGGCCAGGCAGGCGGGCCTCTGCGGCGACGATATCCTCGGCTGCGGGGCCGCGATGCACGTCGACGTCTTCGTCAGCCCCGGCGGCTACATCTGCGGCGAGCAGACGGCCCTGATCCAGGCGATCGAGGACAAGCGGGCCGAGCCGCGCAACCGCCCGCCGGAACTGCAGACCAACGGCCTGTGGGATTTGCCCACGCTGGTCAACAACGTCGAGACGCTGGCTTGGGCGCCGGCGGTGATCCTGCTGGGCGAGGCGGAGGCGGCGGCAGCGCCCGGCGCTCGCGCGCGTCAAACTTGCCGCGCGATGGAAAAGGCCGGGCCCGAAACCGACCGCAGCTGGTACGGCCGCCAGGGCCGGCCGTTCGGTGAACTGGCCCAGGCGATCCTCGGCAGCGATGCGGATTGGCAGCGGCGGCACGGGTCGGCGGCGCGGTTTCCCGGCCGGCGGATGTTCGCGCTCTCCGGCGACGTCCACTCGCCAGGCGTGTATGAAGTCGAAAACGGCACCACCGTCCGCGAGCTGCTCGCACTGGCCGGCGGCATTCGCGGCGCTAGGCCGCTGCTCGCCATCGCGCTCTCCGGCCCTTCCGGCGGCTTCACGCCGGCTGTACTGCCGCGGGCCGCCTGGCCGCGGAAGATCCAGAAGCTGCTGCCCGAATCGATTCAGCAGGTCGAGCTGCTCGATCTGCAGATGCACATCAACTATTTCCGGGTCTGGGATCTGATGCTGGGAGCGGGGATCGTCGTCTATGCGGCCGGCGCGGACCTGGTGGCGCAGGCCCTGGCCTGCCAGCGATTCTTCCAGGCCGAGTCCTGCGGCAAGTGCGTCCCTTGCCGCATTGGCTCGACCAAGTTGGCCGAGCTGACAGAGCAGTTGGCCGCCGGCCGCTTGAGTGCCGAGCAGATCATCCAGTTGCAAGGCGAAACCGGCCCGATCCCTGAGCTCGCTCTCACCATGGCGAGCACCGCCATCTGCGGCCTGGGCACCGTCGCTCCCAATCCGCTGACTAGCCTGCTGCGGCACTTTCCCAAACTCGTAGCACAAGCGTCCTCGCTTGTGGCCCATTGAGCAAGCGAGGACGCTTGCTCTACGAAGCACCTATGCCCCTCAAAGTCATCCACGACGAGTTTCAGCCGAGCTGGGAGGAAGAAGGCCTCTTCGCCCGCGACGTCAACGGTCAGCTCGTCCGCGTCGTCGAGGCCAGCGAGCAGGACTATTTCCAGCAGGTGACGGTGACGATCGACGGGCAAGCGATCCGCGTGCCGCGGGCGGTGCCGGCCACGGACGCCCAGGGCAACATCATCTATCTCGACGCCGCCGGGCGGACGCAGCCGCGGCGGACGACGATCTACGACGCGGCCCTGGCCCTGGGCCTGGCCGACCTCCGCAAGCGCCGCGGCCAGGCGGCGGAGCGGGAACTGCTGGACGACGCGAAGTCGCGGCTGCTGCGGACGATTCCCACCCTGTGCCACCTCGATCACCTCGCGCCGGCGGGCGTTTGCCGCGTCTGCTCGGTCGAACTGGCCCGCGAGGAAACCGACCCCAAGGACCCGGCGAAAAAGGTCTATCGCGGCAGCGGCAAGCTCGTGCCGGCGTGCGTGCAGCCGGTGGAAGATCGGATGTTCGTCAACACGCTGGCCGGCGCCGACGGGCAGCGGGTCCGCCGCGCGGTGAAGGTACTGCTGGAGCTGCTGGCAGCCGACCACCTGCCGGCTCAAGCTGCGACCGCAGGCCAGCCGCCGACCGAGCTGGCCCGACTGATCTTCGAGCTGAACCGCACGGTGCTGTCGCTCGACGCCGAGGCCCGCCAGCGCGGCGGGTGGCTGACGCCCGAGCGGTTCGCGCCGCAGTCGCCGCCCGTGAGCGCCTGCGACGAGTCCTCGCCGCTGATCCGCGTCGATCCGGCCGCCTGCATTCTCTGCGACCGCTGCGCCCGGGCCTGCAACGACGTGAAGCAGAACTTCGTCATCGGCCGCACCGGAAAGGGCTACGGCACGCGGATCGGTTTCGACCTGAACGATCCGATGGGGGACTCGTCGTGCGTCGAG
>DASRJB010000652.1:0-3414 GCA_035649715.1 Pirellulaceae bacterium | reverse complement strand
TACGCCCCGTCGTGCCGCACCGCGTAGGCGGCCAACTCGGCGAACAGCACCTTCAGTTTCTCGCGGCGCTCCGCCTCGGTCGGGAGGACGTAGGGCACCGCTTGCTTCTTCGGGTCGTCGAGCGAGTACGTCACCCCGTCCTTCTTCCACGCGCCGGGCGTCATCAATTCACGCGCGCCGGAGATCATCGTCAGCACAACGACGAATAGCAGGCCCCATAGCACGACTAGGCTCAGCGACCGGCCATAGCTCAGCGGGGGCAGCCACTCCCAATCGCGCCGCAGCACGCTCCACAATCCCTTCACCGCCCAAGCCGAGCCCAGGACGACTGCGACGAAGAACGAAATCCCCTGGAGATACGGCGCGATGCTCGTCGAATGGTCCGCGCCAATCGGCGGCGTTCGGCTGTCGGCGGTCCAGTTCGACGGCAAGACGGCTGGCATCCCCGCTGTCGCCGAACCGCAAGTCAGGACCAGCAAGGCCAAGGTGCAAACGAGGATTAGCCGCGAACGGTGCATGAATGCGAACTCAAGTACACCCCATGGAAGATGGAATGGGAGCGGTCATTTTACGCCTGTTCGCCTGAGACCCGCCAGCAATTCTTCAATTCACCACCCGCTTGGTGGTGTGACAAATTTCGTGCGATTGCACAATCGCTACAGGCGGACCACCGCCTGCCAGGGAGTCGCAACAAAGCCATGCCATGGGGTTGTTCTGAGCTAATCTTTCGGGGGAAACGCCGTGGACGGCTGCCGCAGGCGGCCGCGCCGGGGCAACCCAGCGGAGATCGCCGATGCTTTCCAAGCCCCGCAAAACGACGCTGACTCGCGGCGAGACCCTCTGGTCGCTCGTCGCACACGACGGCGGCGATGTGATGCCGCTGCGGTCGTTTCCCTGTGCGGTCGGCCGGCATCCGGGCATCGCGGTCCGCATTGTCCATCCCACGGTGTCACTGAACCACGCCGAGTTCCGCCGCCTTGGCGACAAGCTCGTCCTGGCCGATCTGGGCAGTCGCAACGGCACCTTTGTCAACGGCCAGCGGATCAAGGGCGAGCACCCTATCGGCAGCGGCGACCTGGCCCAGTTCGGCGGCGCGGTGTTCCGCCTGCAGAACCACCACCTGCCGAGCGAGCTCTCGCCCACCTGCCCCGGCGAAGACATGGGCGACCTGGCCCTCGCCCTGGCACAGTTCGAAAAACTGATCAGCGAGGCAGCCGTCGTTCCGGTTTATCAGCCGATCGTCGAGATTGAAGGCAACCAGGTGGTGGCTTACGAGGCGCTGGCCCGCAGCCGGTTGTTCGGCCTCGACAAGCCCGACCTGATGTTCAAAGCCGCCGGCTATTTCCGGATGGAGGCCGAGCTGAGCCGGCTCTTGCGGCGGATCGAGCTCATCCGTTCCTGCCCGACGAACCAGCCGCCCCTGTTCATGAACACGCACCCGACGGAGTTGACCGATTTCAAGCGGCTGATCCTGTCGCTGCGCGAGATTCGAGCCGTCCGCCCACAGCAGCCGCTGACGCTGGAGGTGCACGAGGCCGCCGCGGCCGACCTGAGCACGATGAAGATGCTGCGGCTGGCGCTCGACGACCTGCACATGACGCTGGCCTACGACGACTTCGGCGCGGGCCAAGCGCGGCTGGCCGAACTGGCCGAGGCTCGCCCGGAGTACGTGAAATTCGACCGCCAGCTGATCAGCGGGATCGATCAGCCGGGACGGCACCGGCGGCAAGTGGTCGAGTCGCTGGTCGATATGTGCAAGCAGCTGGGCATCGTGACGCTGGCCGAAGGCGTCGAGACCGCGAGCGAAGCGGCGGCCTGCAAGGATCTGGGCTTCGAGCTGATGCAGGGCTATTTTTGCGGTCGGCCGGCGGGGGCGAAGATCACGACGGGCGCAGTCCTGACTCCCGAGGATGACTCGGAGCTGCTGGCATCCCTGCAACCGCCCGTCGAAGTCGCTGCGGCGCGGTGAGCGCCTCCCCATTCTTCGCTTCAAGCTGGCCCTCTTGCGCAACCGATACGTCTTGACGGGCTTGCCTGACCGGCAGGCTCTGTCCTGGGGCTGCGATCACGCTGCTAGCATGTCCTGCATCTTGCAATTGGTGCCCACGGCGGATTTTCCGGAAGAGCGGTTCGCGCCCAGGCGCGAGCGGTCCGCGGCTTACCGGGCGGCCGTCGAGCGCGGCCGCGCCGCAATGGGCCGCTCGCGCGTCGCCATCTGCGGCCTGGCGCGAAACGTCGAGGCTTACCTGCCGCTGACGATCGCCCGCATCGAGCGGCTGGGGCGGATGTTCGCCGACTACCGCGTCTTCATTTACGAAAACGACTCGACGGACGCCACGCCGCGGCAGCTTGCTCAGTGGGCTGCCTCCAATCGCCGTGTGGAGGTCGTCAGCGAAACCCGCCACTTGCCGCGGCATCCGGCGGTCCGGTCGCTCGAGCGGGCCGCCGACATGGCCGCCTATCGCGACCGCTGCCAGTGCGAAGTCGGTCGGCGCTGGGCCGATTTCGACTACGCCTGCGTCGTCGATACCGACCTGCCCGACGGCTGGAGCTACGACGGCATCGCCCACAGCTTCGGCTGCGGCGAGTGGGACTTCGTCGGTTCCTATGGCATCATCTACCAGCGGCAGCGGCTGATACCCTCGCGGGCGCTGCACTACGACGTCTGGGCCTATCGCCCGCTGGGCAGCTTCGAGCCGCTGGAGACGCGCGAGGGCAACCTGCTGGCCTGGCGGCGAGGCGAGGCGCTCGTGCCGATCAACTCGTGCTTCGGCGGGCTGGGACTGTACCGGATGCCCGCCTGGCTGAGCGCCCAATACCGCGGCAGCGACTGCGAGCACGTGCCGCTGCACCGCGAGATGCGCGAGCGGGGCTACGGCCGGCTGTTTCTCAACCCCAGCCAGATCGCCCTCTACGGCCGCAAGCGAAAGCGGTTCGACAGCCTGGTGCTGTCGGTCGATCGCTTCGTGCGGCGGTGGTTCGGCGCATCGCGATATGAGGTCGCTGCCCATGTCGCGTAGCGAAAACCGCATCCGGCTCTCCGTGGTGGTGCCGCTGCCCGACCATCGCGGGCACGCCCTGGAGGCGATCCGCTCGTGGACGCAGGAGCAGACCTTCCCCCACAGCGAGTTTGAAGTCGTCGTGATCATCGACGGCCGCGAGCCGGAAACGGAGCGCGAGGTCGCGGCGCTGTTGGCTCCGCACGACCGGCTGGTGACGGTCGCCCGCGGCTCGCTGCACGACTGCTACAACGCCGGCCGCGCCGCTGCACGCGGGGAGGCTCTCTTCTTCACCGAATCGCACGTCAAGGCCGTACCGGATTGCGTGCAGCAAATGATCGCGCGGCTGGCGGCGGGCGATGCCGACTGCGTGGCGGTCGCCAGCGGCGGCATCGACGAAGACCGCTTCGCCGCT
>DASRJB010000651.1:0-5901 GCA_035649715.1 Pirellulaceae bacterium | reverse complement strand
AAAACAGCGAGAAGAAGCCCCTGCGAATCTTCACGCACGTTTCCGAAAATGACAATCGCGCGAAGGACCCCGAAGAAACATATCACAACTGGGTGATGGCCAACGAGCGGACCGCCGCAGCCCTCCAGGCCAAGGGCTACGACTACCGCTACGTTTTCAGCAAGGCCACACGGCACTGCGACTCCAAAGTCTTCGAGCAAACGCTGGCCGACACGCTCGTCTGGACCTGGCGCGGCTACCGGCCGGAATGAGTCGGGATCGAGTTTCACGCGAAGTCGCGGAGAGGTGGAGTTGGAGTCCTCGGCTCTGTGCCTCCGCGTCGCTGTGTGAGCTCTTGCCGCGATTGCCGTGATACAATGCAATCCGACCGCACTGCCTGGAGGGTCAGGCACATGAGCGACGAGCAGCCGAAACGGCGTTCGCAGGCGGATGAGGACCTGGAGCGGGAAATTCGCGAGGGCCGCAAGTTCTCGCTGGCCGAGGCCATCGGGCGGCTGGCCGGACCGGGAATGATGAAGGGCGTGTCGCCCGCCACGCTCAAGCAGCAGGCCGACGCGGAGATCGAGAGTTTTCTGGAACGCCACCTCGTCGGTCCCGCGGGCGCTATCTCGGTGGTCCTGCTCCGCCAGGTCAGGGAAAGCGAGCTGCTGCTGAACAACCTCGAACAGCCGCTGGTTGTGCTGGCGGGCTACATCCAGCGCGTGCTGGACTCCGAGTATCTGCTCCAGGAGCTGGTCCGGGAATCCGACGTGGAATGGGGGCGGGTGTATGGCGAGCGGCCCTACTTCGAGAAAGAGGGCAGTCCGCCGCACGAAGAGGATCCCTACACGATCGATTCCGTCCGCCGCACGCTGACTCAACTCCTCGAGAAGCTGTCCGCGGGCGCTCGCCCCACGGCTGGCTGAGGAGCGCTCTGGAAATGAAGCCTGAAACGGGAACCGGCAAGTACGAACAGCTCCTGGCGCGGTGCAAGAGCCTGCCGCCGGTGCCAGCGGCCGTGGTCCATCCTTGCGACGCAGCGGCGCTGTCGGGAGCGGCCCAAGCCTGGAAGCTCGGATTGCTTGCGCCCCTCCTGGTCGGGCCGCGGGCCAAGATCACCGCGGCGGCCGCGGCGGCCGGCATCGATCTCGAAACACTCCCCATCATCGACGTCCCGCACAGCCATGCCGCGGCGGCCAAGGCCGTCGAGCTGGTCCGCGAAGGGCAGGCCGAAATGCTGATGAAGGGCAGCCTGCACACCGACGAGCTGATGGCGGCGGTCGTGGCCCGCGACGGCGGCCTGCGCACGGCGCGCCGCATCAGCCACGTGTTTGTGATGGACGTCCCCACCTATCACAAGGTGCTGATCGTGACTGACGGCGCGATCAATATTGCTCCTGCCTTGGAGGACAAGGCCGACATCTGCCAGAACGCCATCGACCTGGCGATTTCCCTCGGCCTGGCGCAGCCGAAAGTCGCGATCCTTGCTGCGGTGGAAACGGTTACCTCCAAAATGCCGGCCACGGTTGACGCGGCTGCGCTCTGCAAAATGGCGGAGCGCGGGCAGATCACGGGCGGCATTCTGGATGGGCCGCTGGCGTTCGACAACGCCATCAGCGCCGAAGCCGCCCGGATCAAGGGAATTCGCTCCGCGGTCGCCGGCGATCCCGATATCCTGCTCGCGCCCGACCTGGAAGCCGGCAACATCCTGGCCAAGCAGCTCAGCTTCCTGGCCAATGCCGACAGCGCGGGCCTGGTCCTGGGCGCGCGGGTCCCTATCATCCTCACCAGCCGGGCCGATAGCGTGCGGTCCCGAATCGCCAGCTGCGGCGTGGCGATGCTCGTGGCTCATGCGCGGCGGAAAAAGCCGTAGGAGCGCGGCATGGACGACTACGCGCTGGTGCTCAACGCCGGCTCGTCGAGCCTGAAGTTCACGGTCTTTCAGCGGCCGGCGAGCGGCGGCTGGCCAGTGGAGGCGCGGGGCCAGATCGAAGGCATCGGCACTGCGCCGCGCCTGACGGTCAAGGACGCCGCCGGCGAAAGCCTGGCCCGGCAGGAGGTTGCGGTTCAGGGCGCCCGCGAGGCCGTAGCTGCCGTCGCCGCCTGGCTGAGGTCGAAATACGGCGGTACGCGCGTGCTGGGCGTTGGCCATCGTGTGGTCCACGGCGGGCCGCGGTTCGCTGGGCCGACGATCGTCAGCCCGGATGTCCTGGCAGAACTGCGCCAGCTGATTCCCCTCGCGCCGCTGCATCAGCCGTACAACCTGGCCGCCATCGAAGCCATCGGCGAGCGATTGCCCGACGTGCCGCAGGTGGCCTGTTTCGACACCAGCTTTCACCGCGGCCGGCCGGCGGTGACCGAACTCGTTCCGCTCCCGCGCGAATTGCGCGAGGCAGGTCTGCAGCGCTACGGCTTTCACGGCCTATCTTACGAGTACATCGCCTCCGCATTGCCGCAGTTCGCGCCGGAGATTGCCGGCGGCCGGGTGATTGTCGCCCACCTGGGAAGCGGTGCGAGCCTCTGCGCGCTGCGCGGGGGAAAGAGCATCGACCACACGCTCGGGTTTACCGCCCTCGATGGCCTGTGCATGGGCACCCGGCCCGGCGCGCTCGATCCCGGTATTGTGCTGCACCTGTTTCAAAGTCTGCAGTTCTCGGCGGCGGAAGTCGAGACGCTGCTCTACAAGAAGTCGGGCCTGCTCGGTATTTCCGGGATCAGCAGCGACATGCGCGACCTGCTCGCGCGCGACGAGCCCGAGGCCCGGCTGGCCGTGGACTATTTTGTTTACCGGGCCGCCAAAGAAATCGGCGCGCTGGCGGCGGTGCTGGGCGGGATCGATGCGATGGTGTTCACGGCCGGCATCGGCGAGAACTCGGCGGAGATTCGCCGGCGAATCTGCGAGTCGTCGGCCTGGTTGGGACTGGCCCTCGATGCCCAGGCCAACGCCTCCGGCGGCCCGCGGATCACCGCGCCGCAGAGCCGGGTCTCGGCCTGGGTGATTCCCACCAACGAGGAGCTGATGATCGCGCGGCACACGGCGCGAGTCCTGGGCTGGGCCTAGGTCGCAGGCAGGCCCTCGGCGCAACGTCACGCAGCCTTGGCGGGATGTGCCGTGTCCTCTCCCGGTGGATCGCCGCTGGCGGCCGGGGCTGCCGCGGGCTGACCGAACAGCGACACGATCACGTAGTAGAAGACGGGCGTCAGGAAGATGCCAAACAGGGTCACGCCGAGCATGCCGGAGAACACGGCGATGCCCAGCGTGCTGCGCATCTCGGCGCCGGCCCCGACGGCCAGTGCTAGCGGCACGACGCCGAGGATGAAGGCCAGCGAGGTCATGATGATCGGCCGCAGCCGCAGGCGGCAGGCCTCGACGGTGGCGTCGGCGGGCGCCATCCCGTGGGCGGATTTCTCCTTGGCGAATTCGACGATCAGGATCGCGTTTTTGCTGGCCAGGCCGACGAGCACGACGAAGCCGATTTGCACGAAGATGTTGATGTCCATGCCGGCCAGGGCCACGCCGACGACCGAGCAGAGCAGGCACATCGGCACGACGAGAATCACCGCCAGCGGCAGCGTCAGGCTTTCGTACTGGGCCGCGAGCACGAGGAAGACCAGCACCACGGCTACGGCGAAGACGATGATCGCCGTGTTGCCGGCCCGGATTTGCAGCAGCGTCAGCTCGGTCCACAGCGTGTCCATGCCCTGCGGCAGTTCGCGGGCGGCCAGGTCATCCATGGTGCGGATCACGGTGCCAGAGCTGGTGCCCGGCAGCGAGCTGCCGTTGACCGCCGCGGCCGTGACGCCGTTGTAGCGAATGACCAGGGCCGGCCCGCCCTGGGGGCTGACGCTGGCGACGCTGCCCAGCGGGACCATCTCCCCCTTGAGGTTGCGGACCTTCAATTGCCGCACCTGCTCGGGGCTCAGCCGGAACCGCGGATCGCTTTGCAGGTTGACCTGCCAGGTTCGCCCGAACTGGTTGAAGTCGTTGCTGTAGAACCCGCCCAGGTAGAGCTGCAGCGTGAGGAACACCTCGTTGAGCGGGACGCCCATCGCCTTGCACCGCTCGCGGTCGATGTCGACATACATCTGGGGCGTCTGCGCCCGGAACGCGCTGAACAGGCCGACCAGCCCCTTCTGCTCGTTGCCGGTGGCGGCCAGACCGTCGGCCGCTTCCTGGAGGGCGTCGAGTCCCAGGGCCGCCCGGTCGCGGACCATGACCTTGAAGCCGCCCGCGCTGCCGAGCCCATCGACGGCCGGTGCGCCGAACACCGCCACTTGGGCCTCCTGGACCTCGCGATAGCACTCCGCCCGCAGCTTCGACGCGATCGCATCGGCCCCCAGCTCGCTGCCGTGCCGGTGATGAAATTCGTCCAGCACCACGTAGACCGTGCCATAGTTCGAGCCGATCGCGTTCTGCACGATCGACTGGCCGGAAATCGCGATCGTATGGGCGATGCCGGGGACGCCGCCTCCGGTCCCGTGCGCACCTCCGCCGCCGTGCTCGCCGCTGCTGTGCCCGCTGCTTGAGAGTCCGGCGCTGGCCGGGCGGTCGCCGCGGGCGATCTTTTCGATCTGAGCCATCACCGCTTGCGTCCGCTCCAGCGACGCCGAGTCGGGCAGCCGCACGTCCACCAGCAGATAGCCCTTGTCTTGCGACGGGATGAAGCCGGTGGGCACGCGCGTGAAGCTGAAGTAGGTCAGGTAGAGCAGTCCGGCGTAAACCGCCAGGGCGATGACGCTGACCTTGAGGAGCAGCCGCACCGACTGGCTGTAGCCGTCGGCTGCGTACTTGAAGCCGAGGTTGAACAGCTTGAAGAACCAGCCGAGGAGCAGGTTGATGACGCGGGTGAGCGGATCGCGCTGCTGGTCCTTGGGCCGTAGCAACAGGGCGCAGAGGGCCGGGCTGAGCGTCAGCGAGTTGACGGCCGAGAAGAAGGTCGAGACGGCGATCGTGAGGGCGAACTGGCGGAAGAACTGGCCGGTGATGCCGGTGATGAACGCGCAGGGGATGAACACGCACATCAGCACCAGCGAGATGGCGATGATCGGCCCCGTCACTTCGTCCATCGCCTTGCGGGCGGCCTCGCGGGGCGACAGGCCGTGCTCCAGGTGATGCTCGACGGCTTCCACGACGACGATCGCGTCATCGACCACGATGCCGATCGCCAGCACCAGCCCGAACAGCGAGAGGTTGTTGAGGCTGAAGCCCATGCCCAGCATCACGGCGAAGGTACCGACGATCGCCACAGGCACGGCGATCAGCGGAATCAGCGTCGCCCGCCAGGACTGCAAAAAGGCCAGCACCACGATCGCCACCAGGATGATGGCGTCGCGGAGGGCCTTGAAGACCTCGTGAATCGACTCTTCGATGAACGGCGTCGTGTCGTAGACGATCGCGTAGTCCAGGTCCGGCGGAAAGCCGCGCTTCAGCTCTTCCATCCGTGTGCCGATCGCTTCGGCGGTCTTCAGGGCATTGCTGCCCGGCTGCTGGAAGATGCCCAGGCCGATCGAGGGCTCGCCGTCGAGGCTGCACGACGTGTCTTCGACTTTCGCGCCGAGCTGGATGCCGCCGAACTTCCGCCCGTGCTCGTCGGTGCGGACGTCGGTCACGACATCCCGCAGCCGCGTCAGCTGGCCCTGGTCTCCGGACTTCACGACGATCGAGCCGAACTCCTCCGGGCCGGTGAGGCGGCCGAGCGTGCTGAGCGTGTATTGAAAGGCCTGCCCCTGCGGCACCGGCGGACGGCCGAGGGCGCCGGCGGCGACCTGCACGTTCTGCTCGCGGAGGGCGTTAGCGATGTCGCTGGCCGACAGGTCGCGGGCGGCCATCTTCTCGGGGTCGAGCCAGACCCGCATGCTGTAGTCGAGCTGCCCGAGGTAGGTCACGTCACCGACGCCCTTGATCTGGGCCAGCTCGTCGCG
>DASRJB010000650.1:0-2096 GCA_035649715.1 Pirellulaceae bacterium | reverse complement strand
GTTCTGTCTCGATCCGCGACAGGATCACGCCGCGCAGTTTCATCCGGCCGAGCGTGTCCTGCTCGTAGAGCTGGTTATAGATCGCCGCCGGATTCGCGCCGGCTTCGATCAGCTTCGCCGCGACGCGATAGGTGACGGCCGTGGTCGAGGAAAAGCGGAACCAGCCGGTGTCGGTGGCGACTGCGGCAAAGAGCGGCGCGGCCATTTGCGGCGTGAGCTTGACGCTGAGCGCCTCGGCGGCCTCCACGACCAGTCGGCCGGTCGCCTCCGCCTCGACGTTCTTGAAGGGCTCGGCGCCCAGGTCGTCGGCGCTGACGTGATGATCGACGACGATCTTGATGCCCTGGAAGGCGCGGATGAATTCGCTCATCGGCCCGAGCTGCGCCCAAGCGCTCGTGTCGAGGATCATCAGCAGCTCGCGGTCGGCGAGTTCCGCCGGCTGCACCGTCTGGCCGATGACGCCGATCCGCCTGGCGGGATCGATGAACGCCAGGTTGGGCGGCGTCGCCTGGCCGTTGACGATCCGCACGTCCTTGCCCAGAGCCTCCAGCACACCTGCCATGCCCAGCTCGCTCCCCAGCGCGTCGCAATCGGGCCGGATGTGGCTCACCAGCAAGAATCGCTGCCTGCTGCGGACGATTTCGGCGAAGCGTGGCCAGTTAATTGCCATGGTTCAAAGTTCAAGGTTCAAGGTTCAAAGTTGATGCAGGAAAGCAAGCCCTCAACCTTGAACTTTGAACTTTGAACCTTGAACTGTTAGCTGTCAACCGACCGTGTCTTCTTCGGCCGTGGCGTCGCGGCTGGCGAATTCGCGGGCGGCCGCCACGTCGTGGGCGAGTTGGCTCTTGAGCGCCGCGACCGATTCAAACGGCCGGACGCTCCGCAGCCGCGAGAGAAAATCGAGCTCCAGCGGCTGCCCATAGAGCGGGCCGCTGAAGTCAATCAGGTGCGCTTCCACCTTGAGGGCGTGCTCGCCGAACGTCGGATTGGGTCCGATATTGACGGCCGCGGGCCAAACGCCGGCAGGCGCGATGGCCCGCGCGGCGTACACGCCCTGGGCCGGCAGCAGCGTGTCGATGGCTTCCAAATTGGCCGTGGGGAATCCGATCTTCGCGCCGCGGCCGGCCCCGTGCGTCACCATCCCGCGAACGCGATAGGGCCGCGTCAGCAGCTGCCGCGCCAGATCGATGTCGCCGGCGGAGATCGCATCGCGGACCCGGCTGCTGGAAACCAGCTGGTCGCCGACGCCGATGGGTGGCACGATTTCGAGGGCGACGCTCGACCGCGAGCAGAGTTGCTGCAGCGATTCGACGTTGCCCGCCCGCCCGCGGCCAAAGTAGAAGTTCGGCCCCTCGACCATCGCGCGGGCCGCCAATTGCTCGAGCACGATTTTTGCAAAGAACGCCTCGGCCGAGAGTGCCAGCAGCGCTTCATCGGTGGGATAAGCGATGACCGCCGTCACGCCCAGCTCGTCGAGCAGCTGCGCCTTGCGGTCGGTCCAGGTCAAGGGCGGCGGCGCCGATTCGGGCCGCAACAGCCGCACCGGATGCGGATCGAACGTGAACACGATCGCCGGCCCGCCGACCTCGCGGGCCTTGGCCAGCAAGCGCTCGACCAGCCGCGCATGCCCGCGATGGACGCCGTCAAAATTGCCGATCGTCACCGCGCCACGGCGCAGGTCGGCAGGCAGGTTGTCGAGCGAGCGGAGGAGACGCATAGTTTTCCGGCGAGCGGTGGGCGTCAGCCCACTCTGGCCCAGCGGGCGACCCACGTGCTGCGCGACCTCAGGGGGCTCACGCCCTCCGCTCGCCGCTGGCCGCGAGGAACGCCTTTGGCAAGTACCTTAGCAGATCGCTGGCGATCAGCGAGACCTGTCCCAGCTCGGCGGCGGCCAGATCGCCCGCCAGGCCGTGAACGTGAGCGCCCAGCGCCGCGGCGTCGAGCGGCGCAAGGCTCTGGCAGAGCAGCGCCGTGATGACGCCCGTGAGCACGTCGCCGGTGCCGCCGGTCGCCAGGCCCGGATTGCCGGTCGCATTGATCCGCGTCTGCGAGCCGTCGGTGATGGCGGTCGCCTGCCCTTTGAGCAGGATCACGAT
>DASRJB010000649.1:0-2150 GCA_035649715.1 Pirellulaceae bacterium | reverse complement strand
TGTCGCCCGACCTGCGCATCATGGACCTGATGGATTCGCAGCCCGAATTCACCAAGGCGATCTGGGACTATCTCGACATCCTCGTGAACGACAACCGCCTCGCCAAGGGCCGCGAGATCCTCGCGAAGTACAAGCCGCAGTTCGACGCGGTGGAGAAAGCCTACGGCGTCGACCGCTACGCGGTCGCCTCGATCTGGGGCATCGAGTCGAACTACTCGACGCAGATGGGCGACCGCAACGTGGTGCAATCGACCGCGACGCTGGCCTGTGTCGGCCGCCGCCAGGCCTATTTCAAGGACGAATTCCTCACCGCGCTGGAAATCCTCAACCGCGGCGATCTGCGTCCTGAGCAGATGCGCGGCTCCTGGGCCGGCGCGTTCGGGCCGACGCAGTTCATGCCGACCGCCTTCAAGCGCTACGCGGTGGACGCCGACGGCGACGGCCGCCGCGACGTCGTCGACAACGCCGCCGACCTGATTGCGTCGACCGCCAACAACCTCAAGAAGGACGGCTGGCAGACCGGCCGGACCTGGGGCTACGAGGTGGTGCTGCCGGAGGGCTTTAATTTCATGCTGGCGGACAAAGCCAAGGCGATGACGATCGCGCAGTGGCAGAGCCAGGGAATGAAGCGGGCCGACGGCAAGCCGTTCCCTGACGCGACCGAGAAGGCCTATCTGCTGGCGCCGGCCGGCACGCAGGGGCCCGGCTTCCTGATGGTGCAGAATTTCCGCGTGATCATGAAATACAACCCGGCGGAGGCCTATGCGCTGGCGATCGGCCATTTTGCCGACCGCCTGCGCGGCGGGGCGCCGTTCGTGCAGCCCTGGCCGCGGCAGGAACGGGTGCTGTCGCGCGCCGAGCGGCTGGAACTGCAGCAGCTCCTGGCCCAGCGCGGCTTCTACAAGGGCACGCCGGACGGCCAGTTTGGCGGCCAGACACGGGAGGCGCTGCGCAGCTTCCAGGCCTCGATCGGGGCGCCGGCGGACGGCTTTGCCTCGTCCGACGTGCTGGAGCGGCTGCGGGGGCGGTAAAGCCCGCTTTTTGCCCCTAGAGTAACCCTGAAAGCCACGATTCGGGCGGAAGCCTTGACGGTCAGGCCGGAACCCCGGTTTATGGGGAAAATCTGCCCGCTTGCGGCCCGATTCCGTTACTATATTTGACACATCACGACCCATTACGACCGAGCCGGATGCGAAAGCCAAAGTCCTTCTTGCGCGTGTTTACCGACACCGGCCCGCTGGTGGCGCTGGCGGTTGCGATCGCGCTTTTGATCGGGATCGTTGGCCCTGCGTCGGCGCAGTTTTTCAATTTCGGCGGCCCGTCGCGGCCGGCCCCGCGCAGCGGCGGCGGCTGGTTCGGCGGCGATTTCTTTCAGCCCTTCCAGCAACAGGCCCCGCAGGCGCCGCGCCAGGATTTCTCCCGTGCGCCCGGGCCTGCCAAGCGCGACACGGTGCCGGAACGTAACGTGCTGGTGCTGGGCGACGCCATGGCCGACTGGCTCGGCTATGGCCTGGAAGACGCCTATGCCGAGCAGCCCGACATGGGCGTGATCCGCAAGCACAAGACCATCTCCGGCCTGATCAAGTATCAGCCGCGCGGCGAGCCCGCCGATTGGGCCGCGGCCGCCAAGGCCATCCTCGCTACCGAAAAACCGGATGCCATCGTCGTCATGCTCGGCCTCAACGACCGCGTGTCAATCCGCGAAGCCGCGCCGGAGAAGAAGAGCGACAAGAAGGACGACAAGAAGGACGCGCGGGCCAAGCCGGGCGATGCGAAGTCCAAGCCTGAAAGCTCGACTGATAAGTCTGATGCCGGCAAGTCCGATACTGCCAAGGCTGATGGAACCAAGGCAGACACTGCCAAGACCGATACCGCGAAGGCTGACGACGCCGACGACGATGATACGCCGCAAATCGCAGCCCCCGAAAAGCGCGCGGGCGGCGGGCTCTACGAATTCCGCGACGAGCGCTGGGTCGAACTCTACGCCAAGAAGATCGAAGAGCTGATTGGCGTGCTGAAATCCAAGGGCGTGCCGGTGTTGTGGGTCGGTCTGCCTGCGATCCGCGGGCAAAAGGGAACGGCCGACATGCTGTTCCTGGATGCGCTGTATCGCGACGGTGCCGGCAAGGCCGGCATCACCTATGTCGATG
>DASRJB010000648.1:0-12473 GCA_035649715.1 Pirellulaceae bacterium | reverse complement strand
TAATCGCGGCCGTGCTCCAGATACAGCGGGACGATCGCCAGATAAGGCTCTGGATTGGCCGGCAGATCGCGAATCGCGGCTTCCAGCTCTTGAACGGGCGTCAGCTTCATCATTGTATTCCTCACGCTCCGCGTGAGGCCGCGCGGCGGGCCCCAGGCCGCGCATTTCATCCTAATCGTAGCGCGGAGCAGCTGCGAGGAAAGAGTGCCCACCCCCAAAGCCGCGACCAGTGGTCGCGCTCTACCAGTGCAGCGCGACCAGTGGTCGCGGCTTTGAAGACGGCTACGCGTGCAGCCCCCGGATCACTATTTCCAGGAATTCGCGGGCTCGTTTGGCCAGGGCGTCGATCTCTTCCGGCTTCGTCGGGCGGATTTTGGGGGCCGAGATATTCTCGCAGCACAGCGGCATCTCGCGGCCGGTGAAGGCGACGTTGTCCAGCAGGCGGTAGTGGTCGATCTCGCCCAGGCCGGGCCCGCAGTCCTGATTCACCGGGAACATCCGGTGGTCCTTGATGCAGAAGCTGTGGATCAGCTCGGCGCAGGTCTTGATATCTTTGAGTGGATCGACCTGCCCCTTAGTGTAGTCCATCACGTTGCCGGCGTCGTAATTGACCTTGATGTTGTCGTCGGCCACTTCGCGGACGATCTCGCCGGTGACTTGCCCCGTCTCGCCGTGCTGCTTGACGACCAGCAAGACGCCCAGATCGCGGGCGACCGGTCCGAGCTTCTTGAACCGCTCGACCCAGACCTGCCGGTTGTTGCCGCTGGTGTGGCCGAAGGTCAGCACGTGCGGAATGCCCGCGGCGTCGGCCTGCTTGAGGCGCTGCGTGAGCACTTCCACGCCCTTGGGGTCTTCGGGATAGATGCCCGAGAACATCATCAGCGGCGACAGGCCCTGGTCGCGACACCGCTGGCCCAGTTCCTTGGCCTTGGCCGGCGGCGCGTCGGCTGGCATCACGGGCACGGGCCGCGATTCGCCCTCTTCGCGGTGCGACGTGCCCCAGGCCACATACTCGTAGCCCGCCGACTTGATCCCACTCAAAGCCCGCGCCAGCGGATACTGACTGTAGGGTAGCGTCATGCAGGCGATCTGAAATTTCGTCGGCTTGCCGAGCTTCGCTGACTGCTCCTGCCCAAAGACCTGACTGCCCAGCGACCAGCCGCCCAGTGCTGCACCGGCTTGCAGGAACACGCGCCGCGACAGCCCCGAATTCGCCGCCATACTTCACCTCAATGCAAGCGACTCGCGATCAACGACTTGTGGCTCGAATTGTCGCCGCCCCAAACGCGCCTGTCCAGAATCTCGCACTCCTCTTTGGCGAATGCGGCCAGTGATCACTTTTTGATTTCGATCGGCGTCTTGACGTTCTGAAACTGGGCCTGATCGGCTTGCAGGTTGCGGGCCTCGGCACTCAGGAGGATGCCGATCGTCGGCCGCTCGCCGGCTTGCGTGAAGCCGATCGTGTTGTCCTTGAAGACGACGTCGTGGTGCGGGCCTTGCACGACCACCGCGGCGGCGGGATTGCGCTTGGAATCGGCGGCGTTGTCGAGTATCCGGTTGTTCTCAAAGACGTTGCGGTGCGCGCCCATGGCCTCCGATTCGTTGCGGAAGAGCACCCCCGCCGCCAGGTTCTGCACGATCGTGTTGCGGCGGAAGAGGTTGTCGGTGTCCTTGTGGCCAATCGAGACGCCGGCCCGCTCGTTGCCGCGGATTTCGTTGTCTTCGAACAGGCCGTGCGTCACGCGCCAGCAGACATACAGGCCGTCGCTGCCGTTGGTCAGCGAGCGGCACCGCCGCACCACCGGCGACTTCGAACCGCTCCCCGGATGAATGCCCAGTCCGGCGTTCTTCTCCACGAGGCAATCCTCGACGGTGACGTGGGCCGAGACCTGGAAGCTGATCCCGTCCCCGTTGTAGCCGCGGACCGTGCAGTTGCGGATCGCCACGCGCTCGCACTCGAACAGGTAAATGCCGCCGCCGCGGCAGCCGTTGAGGTATTGAGCCTTGTCGCGGTTGCCTTCGAGCACGAGACCTTCCACGGCCGCGTCCTTGACCTGCCAGCCGCCGATGAGCGGAAACGCCAGCTTCGCGGTGGCGCCCAGTGAAACGAGGTAGTCAAGATAGAGCGGGCCGGACAGGCGAAACGTCGCAGGACCGGTCTGGGCGGTGAGCGTCGCCGTGGTGACCGAGAAGCCGCCGCCGTTGTCCTTGTCGGCAATCGACACGCCGTCGCCGACGCGGAATGCGCCCGGGTCGGCGACGGTGATCTGCCGCTCGTTGGCGTCGCCGTCGAGAGTCAGCTTCGACGCGACTCCATCACAAGCGGCCAGAACGGTCTCGCCGGTGACGCCGACCAGCGTGACGTTGTCGCGCAGCGTCACCGCATTGCGGATTGTGTATCGCCCCTTTCCGATGCGGACCGTGCCGCCGCCCAGGCTCGCCACGTAGTCGATCGCCGCCTGAATGGCCCGGCCGTCGCTGCCGCGGATATCTCCCTCCGCGATTCCAACGCGAATCTCGGCCCGCAGCGGCGCGGTCGAATCGGCGGCACGAGCAACCGCGGCAAGCATAATCGCAGCGCACGCGGCGACAAAGCCGCGCAGAAAAATCGCGTTCATGGCTTCTCTCCGGTGGGTTCTGGGTCGGCGATCCGCTGGCGGGAGACGCCGCATGTCATCCTCCCAGGCAACTGGACCATGACGTTCCCAGCTATCCAATCTGCACAAGCTTCGGCGGCTCCTGGCCGCGGGTATCAATCCAGCGGGCGGCGTCAAAGTGTTGCGTGTAGGTGCCGTAGTCGTTGAAGAAGAAGTACTTGGCGAGGCGATAGGCGAGCGACTTCTCGGGGATTTCCTGGCCCGGGTTGTACTGGCTGGGTCGCTTTTCGAGGGCGGCGACTTCTGAATAGGCGGCGTGGCGGGCCGTCGTGTCCTTGGCACCGTGCCGCCGGGCGAGATCCTCGAGCAGATCCGGTCGCTCCAGAACGATGCAGCCGCGGGTGTGCCGGGCGGCCGTTTCGCGAAAGTCGCGGAGGAAGGCCGACTGCTGAAAGACTTCTCGCAGCGGCCGCTCGTCGTAAATCGACTCTTTGGCGAACTGGATGATCGGGCAGGGCTCGATGTCGCCCCAAGGGCTGATGTGGTGCGTGAAGCCGGTCGCCGCGGGACAGAGCGCGCGGCCTTCGCCGTCGTAGTAGGCGTCGATGATGATGATCGGCTTCCTTGCCCGCATCTCGACGACAAACTTGCGGCACTCCAGCTGCTGCTCCGGCGTCAGCGCCAATTCCGGTTTCGCATCGGGGCCGATGGGCCGGTAGATGTGAAACCACGTGTACATCACGCCCATCTCAATCAGCCGGTCGAGCCACTTCTCGCTGAGCAGGTCGAAGTTCGATTGGCAGAGGCTGGTGCAGACGCCGGTCATCACCTTGTGCTTCAGGCAGTTCTGCAACCCGGCCATGGTCTGGCTGAGCACGCCCTCGCGGCCGCGGCGCTCGTCGCTGACGATCTCGTTCCCCTCAACGCTGACCAGCGGGGTCACGTTTCCGAATTCGCGGAGCCGGCGGGCGACGTCGTCCGTGATGAAGTGGCCGTTGGTGAAGACCTGGAAATAGCAGTCGCGATGACCGCCGAGGATTTCCAGGATCTCCGGGTGCATGAAGGGCTCGCCGCCCAGGATGCCGAAGAACGAATTGCCCATTGCTTTCGCTTCGGTAATCAGGCGGTTCATCGCCGCCGGCTCGATCCGCGCCTGCTTGGCCGCCACATCGACCCAGCAGCCTTGGCAGCGGAGGTTGCAGCTGTTGATGAGCGAGATATAGAGGAACGGCGGAAAGAACTCGCCCCGCTTCAAACGGGCCTTGTGCTTCTGCACCGAGCGGACGCCCTTGGCCCCAAAATTCCAGGCCAGCTTCCAGAGCAGGCGCTTGTCGGTTTCCAGCAGCAGGCGTTTGGCGAGGCGGAGGTACATCGGGTGCGTGGCTGGTGGCTGACGGGCAAAGGAGCATTATAGCTCGTACCAGCATGCAGTCATGCAGTCATGGCCATGCCATTGCTCTTGGTCGGCCGCGCACAAACCGGTAGCATCCGCCGCCGCGAACCGGCCCAGCCGCAGCCGCGTACGTCAGCCGGGGGCAGTCACGGACGGTCCACTCTCGGACGGAACAGGAAGCGCATGCCCCGCCCCTCTCGCGCCAAGCCGACGCTCGCGCTCGAATCGCTGGAATCCAGGCAGGCCCTCGCTGGCGACGTGATGGCGGTCATGTACGGGCAGATGCTCGTGATCTGGGGCGACGCGGCGGCCAACGGCGTGGTGCTCAGCTACAGCTCGAACTTGCAGACCTACGAAGTCGCGGGCCAAGACGCGGGCGGGGCGCCGACGACGATCAACAGCCAGGCCGCGTCTGCTTCGTTTAGCAACGTGCAATCGGTGGCCGTCCTGCTCAACGGCGGAGACGACGCCTTTTCGGTTGGCTCGCCCGCGGCGGTCGATACGGCGATTCGCCAGTGGCTTTCGATCGACATGGGGGACGGCAACGACACGGTTCAGCTCGGCCGGGGCGGCAACGCGCCGGGCGGGAATGCACCGATCGCCATGCATCTTCGCACGGGCACGAGCGTCAACATCGACCTGGGCGCGGGCGACGACCACCTGGAGCTGGCGAACGCCGAGATCGGCCTGGCATTGAACGTCGCCGCCGGCGACGGCAACGACGACGTGATCTTCGCGACAGAGTTTACCCCCGAGGGCTCCAGCGACGCGCAGCTGTTTCCCGTCGTCATACGCGGCAACACCGGGATCAGCCTGGGAGGCGGCGAGGACGAGTTGGAGATTCTGAATTCGGTCCTTCAGGGGCACGTGCGAATTCTCGACGGCGCAGGCGCGGCGCACATCAACCTCGACAACGTCAGCATCGCCAAAAACCTCGACATCGACACGGCCACCAGCGACGACCAGCTAAAGATCAACTTCGTCAACGCCCGCAACGTGACGATCGACAGCAATGGCGGCATCGACGATGTCGATTTCACCAACTGCCGCTTCCGCTCGATGATCCTCAAGCTGGGCGCCCAGCGCGACGCCCTGCTGCTGCGCAATGTCCGCGTTTCGTTTATGACGCGGCTCGACGGCGGCGACAACGGCAGCCGGCTGGCCGGCTCGAACAATACGCTCCGCGGGCTGACACGGCGCAACATCGGCTAGGACCGCGCAAGTGGAATGGCGTTGCCCGCGGCCCTATAGTGTCGTGGTCGAGTGCCCGCGTGACTCTCCACGGAGCGCCACGATGTCGATTCGAGTCGATTGCGAGAAGTGCGGCTTCGAGTACAAGCTCCGCGACGAGCTGGCCGGCAAGAAGGTCAAGTGCAAGATCTGCCAGGCGGTCTTTGTCGTGCCGCGGCCGGCCACGGGGCCGCAGCCGGTCGATACCACGGGCCACGGCGACCCGGTCTATCGCTACACCGAGCGGCCGACGCAGTTCGAGTTGGCGGTTGGCGATTCGGAGAATATCGAGCAGATTTCCAAGCACATCGAGCGGCATTGCGGGCCGATCGACGGAGTGATGCACGAGCTGGTCTCGGACCTGGTGCACATCGACATCCATTCGGTCAAGCCAACCAGCGAGCGGCCGTATCACACGCTGGTTACCAGCGGCATGAGCGACCGGGCGATGATCACGCCGGAAGGAGCGGCCGAGGAAGTCGCAAAGTGCCAGTTCGCCGAGCTGATGCTCTGCCTGCCGCCGCAGTGGCCGCTCGACGAAGAATCCTGGAAGAATCCGCGGCACTACTGGCCCATCTACCTGCTCAAGATGCTGGCCCGCTTTCCGCACGAGTACCAGACCTGGCTCTGGTGGGGCCACACGATGCCCAACGGAGATCCAGCGGAGCCGTATGCCGACAATACCAAGCTGTGCTGCGCGCTGTTGCTCTCGCCGTTGCGTTTTGCCCCGGAGTTCCACCAATTGGAAGTCGGCCCGGAGAAGACCATCCATTTCATGTCGATCGTGCCGCTGTACCAGGAAGAGATCGACTTCAAGCTAAACGAGGGCGCCGAAGCGCTCTGCGAGCGTTTTGACAAGCACGGCATTACCGAGGTGCTGGATGTAAAGCGGGTCAACGTCTGCCAGAAACGCGGCTGGTGGTAGCGGCACTCAACCGGCCGAGCGCTGGCCGGCTTCGAGCGCCGCGACGATCTTTTCCACGTCGTACACGCAGCCGCCCCAGGTGCCGCCGCCGACGCGCTGGAGGGCAGCCCACAGGCGGGTGTCGGCGGGAAGGTCCTTGTCCGGGGCGAGATCGGCCCGCGGCTGGCGGGCGGCAAGCACAACCTCACCCTCGGCGGGCGAGAACCGGCGGGGGCCAGATGGCAGCGACTCACCAACCAGATCGACGCTGCCGGCCAGCTTGTTGCGGTCGATGATAATCTGGATCAGATCGCCGTCTCGGACCTTGCCGATCGGACCGCCGGAGAGGGCCTCGGGCCCGACGTGGCCGATGCACGCGCCGGTGCTGACGCCGGAGAAGCGGGCGTCGGTGACGACGGCTACGTCGCGGCCCCATTTGAGGAATTTTAGGGCGGACGTAATCTGGTAGGTCTCCTCCATGCCGCTCCCCATCGGCCCGCGGCCGATCAGCACCAGCACATCGCCGGGCCTCAGCGGCTGCGTGCCTTGCCCTTTGATGGCGGTGATCGCGTCGCGCTCGCGGGTGAAGACGCGGGCCGGGCCGGTTTTTCGATAGACGCCGTCGGCATCGACCACGGCCGGATCGATCGCCGTGGCCTTGATCACCGCCCCCTCGGGGCAGAGATTGCCGCGGGGGAAGCAGATCGTGCTGGTCAGTCCGCGGCGGCGGGCCTCGGCCGGCGGGATAATCACGTCGTCCGGTTCAACGCCATCGCGGGCCTTCAGCAGTTCGCGCACCGCCTTGCGCCGCTGGCTGGCCTGCCACCAATCCAGGACCTCGCCGAGCGTCTGGCCCGTCACAGTCAGCACGCCCAGATCGAGCAGCCCCGATTCGCGCAGGTGCAGCATGATCTCCGGCACGCCGCCCGCGAGGAACACCCGCACGGTCGGATGATTGACCGGCCCATTGGGCAAGACCGAGACAAAGCGCGGCACGCGGCGATTGATGTCGCTCCACTCCTCGACCGTGGGGCGCGGCAGCCCCGCGGCAAAGGCAATCGCCGGCACATGCAACAGCAGGTTTGTCGATCCGCCGCAAGCCGCGTGCACGACCATGGCGTTCCTGACGCTTGCCGAAGTGACGATGTCGCACATCGCCAGACCGCGCTCGGACAGGCTCGCGACGGCCCGCGCGCTAGCTGCGGCCAATTCCAGCCAGATCGGCTGCCCGCTCGGCGCCAGCGCTGAATGCGGCAGCGCCATGCCCAGCGCTTCGGCGACGACTTGCGAGGTCGCGGCCGTGCCCAAGAACTGGCAGCCGCCGCCGGGCGAGCCGCAGGCCGCGCAGCCCGCGACGGCCGCGTCGTGCAAGGAGATTTCGCCGTGGACGTAGCGCGCGCCGATCGTCTGCACCTTGCCGGCGTCTTCGCTATCGATGGGCGGCAGCGTCACGCCACCCGGCACGATTGCGCCGGGCAGATCGCGGGCGGCTGCCAGAGCCAGCATCATCGCCGGCAGGCCCTTGTCGCACGTGGCCACGCCAATCAAGCCTCGCCGCTGCGGCAGCGAGCGGATCAAGCGGCCGAGCACGACGGCCGCATCATTGCGATAGGGCAGGCTATCGAACATTCCCGTCGTGCCCTGTGTTCGGCCGTCGCAAGGGTCCGAACAGTAAGCGGCAAACGGCACGCCTCCCAGAGCCTTCACCTCGCGGGCCGCTGCCTGCACCAGCAGCCCGACTTCCCAGTGCCCCGTGTGATAGCCCAGCGCGATCGGCGTTCCGTCCGGCGCGCGGACTCCGCCCTGCGTGCTCAAGATCAGATACTGTGGCCCGAGCAGATCCTGCGGCTTCCAGCCCATGCCAGCCGCCTGCGTCAACCCGAACAGGTCGCCGCTCGACCAGGTGCGGAGCATCTCGTCGGTCAGCGGCAGCTCGCCCGCCGGGCCGTGTCCAGCGGTTTGAATGTCGTACAGCCGCGGGTTGTCCGCGCCGAGCAGCGCCGCGAGCGAAGCGTGAGAATCAGTCATGGAGCAATCGTAGTGTCTTTGGCCGCGAGTCGAAACGCCGCCACCATCAGCACCGGCAAGGCGATCGAGACGCCTAGCGCCAGCGGCAGCCACTGGTGGCGGCCGGCGATTTCGCCGAAGGCGGCATACGCGATCGCCAGGCCGAGATTCGCCAACAGCACGGGCGGCAGGAACCGCCGCCACGACAGGCCGTGCATGCCGACCAGGAGCACGGTCGCCTCCGCGAGCACGGGTACGCCGCGCCCCAGAATCAATAGTGCTGGCCCGAACCGCTCGGCAAGGCGGCGCGTGCGGTCGAGATCCTCCGCCCGCGTCAGCCAGGCGACCGCCGGCCCGCCGAAGCGTTTGGCCAGGGCAAAGCCGATCGCCGCGCCGAGGCTCATGCCGGTCCAAGCCACGAGCGCTCCGCCGACCGCCCCCAATTGCCAGCCGGCCAGCGTGCTTACCGCGCTACTGGGAATCGGCAAGAAAATATCGCTCGCCAAGAGCCCGATGACGGCCGCGGAAACGAAAGCTGCCGGCGGCGGCTCCTCGCGCCACTTGCGGAGCTGCGCATCGACGCGCTCTTGCCCGAATAAGACAAAGGGCACAATCGGGATCGCCAGGACCACGATCATCGGCAGCATCGGGCGCAGCAGTTCCCGCATTCCACTATAATCTCACCAAATGACGGTGGACCGCGCACTCCAGCTTAACACGACCGCGCTGGCGGTGACGGGGGCTGTGTTCCTTGGGCTCGGGCACGAAAGTATCGTGATGCCGCTGCTGCTGGCGGCCGGCGCGATTGCAGCCTTCACTTTGACCGACGTTCTGAAGTGGATCCGGCTCAACCGTCTCGCCGCCAACCTGGTCGCCCTCGTGGCCGTGGCCTGGTCGCTCAAGGACTTCTTCGATACCGGCCGCGGCAGCGAACAGCAACTGCTGGCGATCGCCAACATGCTGGTCTACTTGCAGGTCGTGCTGCTCTTCCAGGATAAGACTCCGCGGCTTTATTGGCAGCTGCTGGTGCTGAGCCTGCTGCAAGCGGTGGTCGCCGCAGCGCTGGGCCTGGGACCGCTGTTCGGCTTGCTCCTCGCACCTTACGTGCTGCTTGCGCTGGCGCATCTGCTGCTGTTGTGCCTGCATCACGAGCTCGCTGCTCCTAAGACGCTGGCGCGGCCCGGGGCCGCGGCGGAGCCCTGGAGAGCGCTGCTCGCGCCGCCCGTTGTCAGTGCGGGCGGCAACCCAGCCGAGGAGCTTGAGTCGGCTTTTGGCGGCCGGCGAATCGCGCGGCAGGTCGTCGCGTTAGGGGCGGCGACGCTGTTGTTCACGGCCGTGTTCTTCTACGCCACGCCACGGCTCAGCGATGCAGCATGGCAGAGCGGGCGCGGCCGCGGCGCGGTCTCGGGACTGGCCAACGAGGTCAGGTTGAAGGAATCGGGCAGCATCCAGCTCAGCGATCAGGTCGTGCTGCGGGCCCTGCTCACGCGGCTCAACGATCGCCAGCCCGTCGTTGTCGTCGGTGAACCGTATTTCACGGGCTCGACCTTGACCGAATACCGGGTGGAGGACGGCGTCAGCCGCTGGGTGATGGGCCCGCGCCCGTCGCGGGCTCCCATGGCGACCAGCAATGCGGCCCGCCGCCCGCTCACCAACGTGCCTGGTCCGGGCGAGTTTCCCCGGCCGACGCTGCTCGTGCGGCAAGACATCGTGCTCGAGGTCGGCAGCACGCCCACCTATCCGGCCATCGTGCCGGCGCAGCGGCTCAACGATACGCCGCAGCACTTGACCTATCGCCGGATGCTCAACAGAGTCGAGCGGATTGCGCCCGAAGGCGAAACGCAAGGGCGCGAATATCGCTATTCGCTCGCCACTCCGGCGATCCGCGGCGGCCGGCAGTTGTACGCAATGCCGCATCCTAACCCGGCCGCTACGCCGACCGATCCCGAACTGTCCACCCTCGCCCAGTTTGAGGCCGGGCGCTTTCCACAACTGGCCGCGACGGCCGCCCGCATCCTTAGCGAGCAGAATCCGCCGGCCGAATCGTCGCTGCAGCGGGCCCTGGCCTTGCAGCAGCATTTTCACACGCCGGGGCTGTACCGCTATTCGCTCGAGCTGGCGGAGCGGAAGCGCGATCTCGATCCGATCGAGGATTTTGTCGCCAACCACCGCACCGGCTACTGCGAGTACTTTGCCAGCGCCCTGGTGCTCATGCTTCGCAGCCAGGGCATCCCCGCGCGGATGATCATCGGCTACAAAGGGGGCGAGCTGAATTCGCTGGGCCACTACTATGTCGTGAAGCAGCGGCACGCTCATGCCTGGGTCGAGGCCTGGCTGCCGGCGGGCGACGTGCCGGAGTGGGAGATCGCCGGGCCGGTTGCGGGCGGTGTCTGGTACCGTCTCGACCCGACGCCCGGCGCCGACGAAGCGGCAGCGGTCGTGACGGAGGAATCGCTGGCCCGCCGAGTGATGCATGGCTTCGACTACGTCGACTTGCTGTGGCGCGAATACGTCCTGAGCCTCAATAAGACGCAGCAGGAGCGGTCGGTTTATGAGCCGCTAACCGCGCGGGCCACCGCTTTGCCAGCCTGGCTCGAGGCCCGCTACGTGCATCGCTTGCTGCGGCAATGGTCGGCGACCTTAGGAATCCCTGTTCCGCCGCCGACGGCCCGCGGCCCGCGGCCGTTCGAGGGCAGTTTGGCGTTGCTGATCGCTGGCGGGCTGCTCTTGGCGTTCGTCCTATATCAGGCGGCCGTATTTGCCCGCTGGCTCTTCGTCCGCTGGTGGAAGGCGCTGGTTGCCGGCCGCAAGGCCCGCGGCCATGCGCCCGGATTCTATCTCCGCCTGGAGCGGCTGCTGGCCCGCTTGCCGCTCCGCCGCCGCGCGGGGCAAACAGCCCGCGAGTTGGCGGCTGAAGCCGAGCGGCGGCTGCAGGGGGCGGTCAGCGAAGAGCCGTCCGTGGCGGGACTGCCGGAGGAGATCGTCGCCGTCTATTACCGCGTGCGCTTCGGCGCTGCCCGCCTGGACAAGACGCAAGCAGCCGCGATAGAACAAGCGCTGGATCGTCTCGCTCCCGCCGTTCGTCAAGCCAGGCCGCGATGAAAATAGGAATTGTTGGTTACCAGGGCTCGGGCAAGAGCACGCTCTTTCATTGGCTCACCGGGATCTCGCCCGATCCATCGCTCGCCCACACGATTCAGAGCGCGATGGCGACAATTCCCGATCCGCGCGTGGCGCAACTCTGCAAAATCTACCAGCCGAAAAAGGTCACGCAGGCGGCCCTCGAAATCGTCGATACGCCGGGTCTGGCGCGGACGCACGAAGGTTCCGCGCAAAAACTGGCGATGATCCGCGAGGCCGGCGCACTTGTCATCGTCGTTGCGGCCTTTGGCGGAGGCAACGCGGCCGCGGACCTGCGAAACTTCGACGACGACCTGCTGATCGCCGACCTCGACATCCTTTCCGGGCGCGTCGAGCGCCTCAAAGACCAGATGCGCAAGCCGCGGGCCAACAAAGAGAAGGACCAGGAGGAACTGGACCTGCTGACGCCGCTCCTCGCCGAATTGGAAGCGGGCAAACCGCTGCACGCGCTGGCCATGAGCCCCGAGCAACGCCGGGCTACAAGATCGTTTCAGCTCTTCAGCGAGAAGCCGCGGCTGATCATCGTCAACACGGCCGACGACGAGGATCAGCCGCAGCGTTTCGCGAGTCTTGCGCCCGCTGGGAGCGAGCTGTTCGCCCTTTCGCTCACGCTGCAACTTGACCTGGGGGCCATGGCGGACGAAGAACGGGCCGAGTTCTGCCGTGAGATGAACGTGCAGCCCGCGGATCGCGACCACCTTATTCGCCGGATCATGCACGCTTCGGGCCAGATGATCTTCTTCACGGCCGGCGAGAAGGAAGTCCGGACGTGGCTGCTGCGGCAAGGGGGCACCGCCGTCGAAGCCGCCGCCGGTGTCCACACCGACCTGGCGAAGGGCTTCATCCGCGCCGAAACGATGACAGTTGCCGACCTGCTCCGCCTGGGCAGCGAGCGCGAAATCAAAGCCGCCGGCCTGATGCGGCAGGAGCCGAAGGATTATGTAGTCCGCGACGGCGACATTATTACGATCAAGCACAACTAAATGCGCACGGAATGCGGAATGCGGAATTAGGGCAATACGAACTATTCCGCATTCCGCATGAAGACGCCTCAGCAGGTTTTCTCTTGCCGGATTCATTCGACCCCGAAGTCCTCCTCTTCACCGACGGCGCTTGCAGCGGCAACCCGGGGCCGGGCGGCTGGGCATTCATCCTGCGGCACGTGGCGACCGGCAAAGTCAAGGAGGCTTTCGGCGGCGTT
>DASRJB010000647.1:0-2178 GCA_035649715.1 Pirellulaceae bacterium | reverse complement strand
AGTGCGTCGCCGATGTGACGAGCAAGCAGGGGGAAATCGCGCTGCTGCTCGTACGCAGCGGTGCGAAGTACATCTGCCGGATCAACTTGGCCGACGGCCAGGCCACGCTCTCGATCCTCGATCCGAGCGGCCAGGAGCTGTTCTTCGACGGCAAGGACGATGAGTCGGCTGCCGAGAAGCGGCCGGTGGCGAAAACCAGCGTGAAAGGCCCGGGCAGCTATCGCCTGCGACTTTCGAACTGCGATCACCAGGTGTTGCTCTGGGTCAACGGCTCCGTTGTGGAGTTCGACGGGCCCACGACTTATCCCTCTGACGATTTGCTGGAGCCAGCCACTTCAGAGCAGGATCCGGGCGACCTTGCGCCGGCGGGCGTCGGCGCGGGCCAGGGTGCGTCCGCCACGATCCGCGGCCTGCGAATCTATCGCGACAAGTATTACATCGCGACGCCGGGAGGTTACCTCGCCGCCGATTATGAGCAGTATCCCAGTGAAGCCCTCATCAGCCGCATTCTGGCGACGCTGCACGATCCGGCCGAGTGGAACAACGGAATCCTTGCGAGCCGCGGCAAGCGGGACTTCAAGCTCCAGAACGATCAATTTCTGCCGCTGGGCGATAACAGCCCGGCCAGCTACGACAGCCGGTATTGGCCCGAGAACTATGTCGAGCGCGACCTGCTGATCGGCAAGGCGCTGCTCATTTACTGGCCGCACACCTGGAACCGCCCGATCCCGTTTACGCCCAATTTCAGGAAGATGGGACCTATCCGGTAATGCGGAGTGCGGAATGCGGAGTGCGGAATTCCGCATTCCGAATTTGAACGTCACGGAGGACCACATGCCGATTCTCGAAGCCCAAGGGCTTGTCAAGACCTATGGCAGCCGCCGCGTGGTGAATGGAGTCAGCTTTGCGGTGGAGAGAGCGGAGATCGTCGGGCTGCTAGGGCGCAACGGCGCGGGCAAGACGACCAGCTTCCGCATGACCTGCGGGATGATCGAGGCCGACCAGGGGCGCGTGACGCTCAACGGCATCGACGTCACGGCCTGGCCGATGTACCGCCGGGCCAAGGACGGCGGCATGGGCTACCTGGCCCAGGAGTCGAGCGTCTTCCGCAAGCTCTCGGTCGAGCAGAACCTGCTGGGGATCATGGAGCTGCTGAACATGCCGCGGGCCACGCGCCTCCGCCGCTGCGATGAGCTGCTGGAGCAGTTCGGCATCGCCAAGCTGCGCAGGAACAAAGCCGGCTCGCTCTCCGGCGGCGAGCGCCGGCGGCTGGAGATCGCCCGCTGCCTGGTCAGCGATCCGGAGGTGATCCTCCTCGACGAGCCGTTCACGGGCATCGACCCGGTCACGATCCAGAACATTCAGGAGGTCATTTGCGACTTGAAGGCCCGTGGGATTTCGGTCCTGATCACCGACCACCAGGTTCGTGAAACGCTGCAGATCACCGACCGCAGCTACGTGATTCACGACGGCGAGGTGCTTTGCCACGGCACGTCCGCGGAAGTGCTCGCGAATCCAAGGGCCCGCGAACTCTATTTCGGCAGCGCCATCGAAGTCGGCTCGCCGGCCGCGGCGGACCGGCTGCGCCTCGATCCGCCGACTGAACCTCGCCGGGCCTCGATAGCTCCCAGGCGCGCTGCTAGCGCCTCGCTGCACGACGCCGACACGCTCTCGGCCGACGATTGAGCAGCCGTGCCGGGAAGGATGGAGGCCTGGGAAAGATGCAGGGTCCGGGCAGGGCGCGCAAAGATTGCGGAATACTCCAAAAAGTCGCGATTTAGCGGCTTTAGCGGTCGATCCCTACCTGCGGGCATTGTCACACAGGGGGATTCTACGATGCAAACGAAGTCGTTCGTATGCGCAGCCGTGCTGGCTGCGCTGGCGGGCTGGGGTGGCTCAGCCAGAGCCCAGATGGGGCCGATGGGAGGGCCGATGGCGCCGTACGGCGTGATGGGCGTCGGCGGACATGGAATGATGGCCGGGGCGATGCCGGTCAGCGCGACGGGATCGATATCCCAAGGGCCGAACTGTGCAGCGCCCGGTTGCTGCAGCGGAGTCAGCTGCGGCGATGATGGCGGGTGCTGCGACGATTGCGGCGGCTGGTGCCATCACATCAGTGTCTTTGGCGAGTTCCTGTATCTGCGGCCGCGGAATGCTGAGATCGCGTACTCGGTGCCG
>DASRJB010000646.1:0-8011 GCA_035649715.1 Pirellulaceae bacterium | reverse complement strand
CAGCGGCTGACTTCCTGGCGGATTTTCTCGGGCACGCGGGGATTGCTGACCAGCGTCCACAAGAGGCCCTGCTGGTAGGCCAGGTGCTCGGCAAACAGCTTCTCGCGGGTGGCATAGTCCGCGTCCGGCCAGTCGTAGTTCATGCCGATGTTGTCCGACGAGAAGCCAAAGTTGTTGTTCACGTCGGTTTTGCGGTTGGGCATCAGGATCGGATTCCAGGGCGCGCGGGTCTCGCCGGCCTCGAAGTTGCGGAGCAGCAGCTCGTACTGCAGCGCGTCGTAGCCGGCGGGTTTCGCGAACGGAATCTGGTTGGCCTTCACGTCGGTCAGGCACATGCGGAAGTTGTAGGCCTGGACCCGCTTGTCGGCCGAGCCCTCCTCGCCCGGCGGCCCGGCGTGCACGCGCGGCAAGAGGCCGCTCGATTTGTCCCCCTTCTTCACGTACGGATCAACGCCGGCCACGAACTGGTGCTTGGTCGCGTTCTTCGTCTGCACGCCATTGAGCGTCTCGCCGTACTGGCTGTTGCCCTCGCGGCCGACGGTGTACGAGACGCCCGCTTTGGCCATCAGGTCGCCCTCGTACGTCGCATCGACGAACATCTTGCCGGCGAAAGTCTGCCCCGATTCCATGCGGATGCTCGCGATCCGGCCGCCGTTCTTTACGACGCCTTTTTGCAAATCCAGGCGCTGGCCCTTCACGACGACCACGCCGGCCTCCTTGACCATTTCATCGAGAATCTTCTCGGCGACGCTGGGCTCAAAGGTCCACATCGCGTCTTCCTGGCCGACTTCGCTCCCGCGGCCCGAGCGGTATTGCTCCGGCTTCTCGTACTTCCAGTTCGCCGGCTCGGAGTAGTGCTTCCGGACCCGCTGATAGAACTCGCGGCTGATCCCGCCGATGGCGGCCTTGTTGCCGATGTCGGTCGCGCCCAGGCCGCCGCTGGTCAGCCCGCCCAGGTGCTGCGAAGGCTCGATTAACACCGCCGTTTTGCCCAGCCGCCGCGCCTGAACCGCCGCCACCACGCCGCCCGCCGTGCCGCCATAGACGACCAGGTCGTAAGCCGCCGGCTGCTGGGCCTGGGCCCGCGCGGCGAAAGCGAACACGATGGTGATAGCCAATAGGCGGCGCATGGCAAAACCTCGATCTGCAACGGGGTCGAACCGGCGGATCACATTGTAGCCCACGCCGGTTCCTCGTTCCCAAGCTCCGCTTGGGAACGCAAGCCCGGAAGCTCCGCTTCCCGATCTCGAAGCAGAGCTTCGAAAAAGTGGAGTCCCAAGCGGAGCTTGGGACTCAGCAACGCCATCTCGCCCCACTCAGGATTCGACTAGCGCTCAAGGCCCTGCAGTCCCTGCGCGAGCGCCGCGCGAATGAACTCCAGCGACTCGGTGCCGACCGAAAGGCGGATCGTGCCGCCGCTGATGCCGAGCAGCCGGCGCTGCTCGGGCGTCAGGCCGCGGTGGCTGGTCGTTTCGGGATGGCTGAGCGTCGTCGAGAGCTCGCCCAGCGAAGGGCAGAACGGAATCTGCTTGGCCGTGTCGATGAAGGCGTCGGCTGCCGCTCGGCCGCCCGCCAGGCGGAAGCTGACGATCGTGCCGAACAGGCCGCCGAACTGCCGCTGGGCCAGGGTGTGCTGCGGATGCGAGCTTAGGCCCGGGTAGTGAACCTCCGCCACCTTCGGCTGCTGCCCCGCGAGAAACTGCGCCGCCGCCAGCGCATTCTGGCACGCTCGCTCGATTCGCAGATGGGCCGTCGCCAGGCCGCGCTCGGCCAGCCAGCAGTCGAAGGGACTGCTCACCAGGCCCCAGGCGGAAATCACGCCCGGCACGCGCTTCCAGACGTCTTCCCGCCCGCCGAGAAAGCCCAGGACCACGTCGCTATGTCCGTTGAGCGTCTTGGTCAGGCTCTCCATGACCAGGTCCGCGCCCAAGTCCAGCGGCCGGCAGAGAATCGGCGAGGCAAACGTGTTGTCGATGAGCAGCGCCGTGTTCTTGCGGTGGGCGATCTCGGCCAGCGCGGCCACGTCGGCCACTTCCAGGAGCGGGTTGGCGATCGTCTCGGCCAGGAGCAGCCGCGTCGTGGGGCGGATCGCGGCCTCGACCGCTTTCAGATCGCACGTATCGACAGCCGTTGTCTCGATCGCCAGCCGGCTCGCTTCGCCGCCAAACAGCGTCAGCGTTTTGCCGTACACGCGGCTGCCGATGACGGCGTGGTCGCCGGCCTCCAGCCGCGACAGGAGCGCCGCGGCCAGGGCCCCCATTCCGGAGGCGGTGATCGCCCCGCGATCGGCCGCGTGCAGCTGCCGCAGCTTTTCGCTGAGCAAGTCGGCGTTGGGATGGCCGTCGCGCTGGTAGACGTAGCCCGCCTCGCGGCCGCCCAGCAGGTCGTCGGCTTGCTGCGGGCTGGTGCAGGCCCAAACGCTGGCCGGGTAGATCGGCGGGGCGTGCGGCTGCGTCGCCAGCGGCGGCAGCGGCTGCGGGCGGGGACAGAGATCGGAGGGGCGAGGCATTGCGGATTTGGGATTTCGGATTTGGGATTTCGACAAAGCTGAGTATAGGGTGCGCGGGGCGGCTGAGTGGAGTATGTTGGTGGTAGTGAGTGGTGAGTGGTAGGAGGTGGTCATGACAGCCAATACTCAGCGGCGGTCGTTTCTGGGTGCGGTCGGTGCTGGAACGGCGATTGCGATAACGCCAAGTTTTCTTCGTGCCGCTCCGTTCGTCCCCGCCCGCGATCCGCAGGTGGTCGCATTCGCGCCGGGCGGGACGCTGATCGCGACGGGCTGCTCGGGGATGACCGACGGCACGTTCCCGCCGCGGCCGCACCCCGACGTCCGCAAGTGCGGCGTCGTGGCGATCTGGGACATCGCTTCGCGCAAGCGGCTCTTCCGCTGGGAGACGTTTGGCGATCTGACGAAGCTCGCTTTCTCGCCCGACGGCACGCTGCTGGCCGCCTGCCGGCTGTTTGCCACCGACGACGGCGTGGAACTGAACGAAGTCCGCGTCTGGAACGTCGTCAGCGGGCAGCTGGTCAAGGCCCTCGATCGCTGCCATAGCTTCGACTTCTCGCCCGACGGCCGCCAGCTCGCCGTCCTCAGCCGCAGCAAGTGTGCCCTGTACGACGTCCGCGACTGGGCCAAGGAGCGGCTGGTGCAGCCGCTTTCCGGGGCGATCGGCGTGGCGTTCTCGGCCGACGGCCTGTCGCTGATCGGCATTGTCAAGGACCAGGAGAGATACCGCCTGCGGCTGGCGAGCATCGACTCGAATCAAACGGTGGCCGCCGAGGCGCTACAGTCGCTGCCGCTGGACGCTCCGTATTATCGCGTCAGCGTCGCCGCCGACGGCACGCTCCTGGCCACGGGGCACGACGGCGGCAACGTCGTCGTCTGGGACGCCGCCACGCTGGACGTGAAGTCGCGCTTCCAGACCGGCATCCGCGGCCTGGCCCATCCGTTCTTCGGCCCCGACGTTAAGCACCTGGCCGCCGGCTGCCAGGAGAACGGCGACGTGCTGGTGTGGAGCCTCGCCGACCGGCAGGAGTTGGCCCACCACACGTTCGCGAAGGGCGCGCTGCGCACGTACTACACGCGCCCCGAGAGCGCCGTGTTCCGCCCGGAAAAGGACCCCTCGCGATTCTGTTTCTCGCCAGATGGCGGGTCGTTCCTCGCCGGCTGCTACGGCGGCATTCTCCGCGCCACGCTCACCGGCCAGGAACTCGCCCGCTTCGGCGACTGAACGTGTGAGGCGGCGTTCCGGCCTGCCCTTAATTCTCGCGCTTGACAATGCTTGCAAGCCAGCGCCGCAATGCTAGCAGCGGCGGGCAGGTCAACCTACAATCGTGGCCTGCTTTCGACTAACATTTTCTGCGCATTCGAGCATTGTCGATGGGCCGAGAGTCGGGACGGCGGCGACGCAAGCGTCGTACTCGCGAGCATGTCCTGGAAGACCTCAGCGAAAACTATTTAGAGCACAAGGTGTTGCTGTGCGGTCACATTCTCCGCCGGCCGGAGCGGGACTATGGTGTGGACGTTACCATGTTTCACTTCGATGGAAAGGGACGGATCGAAAATGGCGAAGTCCGGTTTCAACTCAAGGCGACTGATAGATTGATTACCGCCAAGGATGGCGCGGTTGTTACTTATCCCATCAAAATCGGTGATCTCCATTATTGGTCGCGCGAGTTTTATCCCTTCATCCTCGTTATCTTCGACGCCAAAGCGACGCGAGCGTTCTGGCTCAACGTGCAAGACTACGTGCACGAGCACCCCGGCATCGATGAAGGCGCGACGGATAAGGTGAATGTCCACGTCCCGGTGACGAATGAATTGACCGCTGCATCCATCAAACTGTTTCGCAAGCGGTCGCTGGAATCGATCGCGCAGTTGACCAGTCAAGGAGGACTCTCCGATGGCGGCCGCAAAAAAAGGTGAAATCAACCTTGCACAACTGCGGAGTTTCCTGCTTTCCCTGGGCTTTGAGCAGCCAATAAGCGTCAATCGCTCGCAGGCCTTTCGTCACCGCAAGTCGGGCACGGTGCTGGTCGTGTCCGCATCGGGCGCTAGTGGCAGCCTCCGGCCGGCCGATCTGCTCTCGGTGCTCGTGCGACTGGAAAGCGAAGGGCTGGCCAGAGAATCCGACTTGCGGCAGCTGCGCCTGGGCAAACTGCCCAAGGCGTCGTAGGACCTTGCGAATGCCAGACATCACCTACGCTGAGCTGTTCGCATTCCTGAGCAGCCTGGGCTTCCAGGAATTCTCGGGATCGGCTTTTGACGCTGTCTGGAGGCATCCCGCGAGCGGCGCCGTCGTCGTCTTTTCATTGGCCGCGCCCCATGATGCCGCCCGCGGCGCGGACCTGTTGTCCGCCGAAATAAGATTGCAGCATCACGGCCTCTTGGAAGGATCCCTGCGGGGCGCCATCGTGGCTGCAAGAGTTCATGGTGAGACGTAGCCATCGCCCCGGCTCGGCCCGCTCTGGTTGTGGCCCACGCCGTCACGGACGAAAAATAGGGGATGCCAGTCATTGATTCCATCCAAGTCGGCCAGCCCACCGACTATCTCCACGAAGGTTATGCCGACGGCAAGCAGCGCTCGTGGACGACGGCGTTCTTCAAGACGCCGGTCGCGGGGAGCGTGCACGTCGGCCGCCTCGGTGTGAGCGGCGACCGGCAGGCGGATCTGCACAACCACGGCGGCGTCGATAAGGCGGTGCTGGCCTACTCGGCCGATCACTATGCGTATTGGCGGCAGCATCTCGCCTTGCCCGAGATGCCGCCGGGCGGGTTTGGCGAGAACCTCTCGATTGCCGGGCTCGACGAAGCAGGCGTCTCGATCGGCGACCGCTGGCAGGCGGGCACGGTGCTCTTCGAGGTTACGCAGCCGCGGCAGCCCTGCTGGAAAATGTCCCGCCGCTGGCAGCTTCCGGATCTCGCGGCCCAAGTCGTCGCCAACGGCCGCAGCGGCTGGTATCTGCGTGTGCTGGCGGAGGGCGAGCTGGCCGCTGGTACGGAGCTGACGCTTGTCCGCCGGCCGCATCCGGCCTGGACCATCGCCCGCGCCAACCGGCTGATGCACCACGAGAAAGACAACGTCAGTGCGGCCGAGAAACTCGCCGCGCTAAGCGAGCTCTCGGCGGCGTGGAAGGAGTCGCTGCACAAGCGGATTGCAAATCGCGCTTTGTAATTCGTGGTGGGCCGGCGCTCGCGGACTCGTTGGTCCACCCTACTTCACTGGAACCAGCCGCACGCCGCGGAGGTCGAGCAATGCGGTCTTGATCGGGCCGGCGGAGCGGACGAGCAATTCGCCCTGGCCGGCGGCGAGCGTGACCGTGCCCAGGTTGAGGCCCCGGTAGTCGTCCCACGTGCCCGTGCCGGGGACTTTCGCGCTGAAGGTCTGCCCGCCCACTTGGACCTCGACCGTATTGCCGGCGGCGTTCTCCTCGCAGGCGTAGTCGAGCGACAGGCGGTACTCGCCCCCCGCGCCCGCCGGCACCTCGAACGTCCAGGCGCAGAAATCCTCCGGGCTGTGCCAGTAGCCAAAATTGCGGTACTTCTCCTCCAGCACGAGCGAAGGCCCATAGGCCCGGGCCGTCGTCGCCAGGAGGCGAATCGAGCCATCCACGAATGGCGTGACGATTTCGGGCGCGTTCCCCGCCAGCTTCTTGGGCGGCGGCGTGCTGCTGCGGAGATAGGCCACCAGGTCGGCCATCTCCGCGGGCGTGATGTCCTTCTCGACCCCTTCGGGCATCAGCGACTTGCCGCTGGACTTGAGCTGGTCCAATTCGCCGCGGGGAATCACCGTCTGCTTTCCTTCGGGCGCAACCAGAGTCAGGCTCGCGCCGGTTTCTTCGAGCAGCATGCCGTTGGCCTGCCGACCGTCGGTCGTGAGCACGACGTATTCCATGTAGCGGTCCTCGACCGCGCGATTGGGGTCGAGAATCGCCGTCAGCAGCACTTCCGGCGAGCGGTTGTTGAGCGCCGCCAGATCCGGGCCGACCGTATGCCCCGCGCCTTCCAGCTTGTGGCAATTCGCGCAGCGCTTCGCGTACACGACCTTGCCGCGCGGCGCGTCGCCGCCAGTGGCAGAGGCCAGGTAAGTCGCGACCAGCTTCTGCCGGTTGGGATCGATCGCCCCGGCCAGTACTTTTTCCGCCCGCTCGCGCACACTGCGATTGCGGCTGGTCAAGAACTGCTGCCGCCGCCGGGCATCGAGCTGCGCCGCGGGGATCTGGCCTTGTTCAATCGCGTCCAAGACCACCAGCGACCAATCCTGCCGTGCCGTCAGCGCGTCGAGAATCTGACTCCGCAGCGCCGGCGAATGCGCCGCCCAGCCGGCCAAGAGCACCTTTGGCGCATCGCCCCCCGAGCGGGCCAGCGCGGCCACCGCGGCTGATTTCAATTCCGGCGGCCGCTGCGGCGCGAGTAGCTTCGCGAGCAGCTCGAAGTCGGCCGCGTCCTGGTCGTCCAATCCGCGAGCGAGCAAGGCCGTGGCGGCAACCGCGGCGGGCAATGGCGGACCGTTGACATTTGCCACGGCGGATCGGGCCTGCGCCAGCAGCCGCCGCAACTGTTCGCCGCTGCCTTCGTCCAGCACGCTCGCCAGTTTGACGTTCCGCCGCGCGAGCGCGTCGGCGACGCTAGCCAGGCTGGTGAATTGCCACGGGGCATAGCTGGCATTCGACTGCGGCTTGAGGAGAGCCGCCGCGGCCCGCCCGACGGCTGCGTCCTCGCCCATCGCGGCGGCCATGGTGAGCAGCCGCTCGATGAGCCGGGTGGAGTCGGCGCTTGGCGTCGCACCTGAGAGCGCCAGCTCCAGCACCTCGCTAATGTTCTGCTTCTGGACCGAGCTGAGCGCGGCGGCAGTCACATAAGGGTCGGCCGTATTGGTCAGAAGCAGCACCGCGACGCGTGCATCGGCGGCGGCGCCGAGCGAGTAGGCAACCTGCAGGCGGACCTGGGGGTCCTTATCGTCGAGGAGCCCGGTCAGGGCGTCGCGCAGTTTCGGCGAGTCGCTGAGCCGCGATTCGCCCAGGCGGACGGCATGCCGGCGGACGCCGGCGTCCGGATCGCCCAAGGCTTTGAGCAGCACGTCGCTGGACAACGTGCCCAGCCCCTCCAGCGTGCACAGCGCGTGCAGGCGAGCCAGCGGCCGCTTGGATTCGGCCGCCAGTTTTATGAGCGGCAATGTCGCGTCCTTGTCGCCGCGCCAGATCAGCATCTGCTGAGCGAGATCGCGCTCTTGGCCGTTGGGGGAATCGAGGGCGGCGACGAGGCCGGGAGTATCCAGCTTGTCGAGGCGGGCGATGGGGCGGGGCTTCTTGCCCGTGGGATAGACGCGGTAGATGCGGCCCTTGTCGTCGCCGGCCCGCATATCGACTTTCGCCTGAGCTGCTGCGGGAATCCACTTGGGGTGCTCGATCACGAAGCGGTACATGTCGCTGATCCACAGTGCGCCGTCGGGGCCGGTGCGGCACATGCTGGGGCGGAACCAGCTGTCTTCCGAGGCCAGGAACTCGCTGG
>DASRJB010000645.1:0-5239 GCA_035649715.1 Pirellulaceae bacterium | reverse complement strand
CTCGGCCCGCTGATGAGCGTCACGCCCTTGGCCAACATCGTGCTCCTGGCCCGCGACGTGCTGAAGGGCGGGGCCGACCCGCTGTGGGGCACGGTGGCGGTGCTTTCGACGCTGCTCTACGCCGGGCTCGCGCTGGCGCTGGCCGCTCGAATCTTCGGCAGCGACGCAATCCTGTACGGCAGCCAGGGCAGTTGGAGCGACCTGTTCCGCCGCCCGCTGGAGCCGCGCGAGCAGGCCACAATACCCGGTGCACTCGCCGCGCTGGCCATCGTTGGGCCGCTCTTTGTAATCGCAGGCGGCATCCTGGCACAGCTGCACGCCATCGCCATGCAGGCTCAGCTGGCTGCACTCGCCGGCACTTCCTTCCTGCTGTTCATCGTGCTGCCGCTGGGACTGACCCGCTTGCAGGGCGTGGCCGTGCGCAGCGGGTTTCAGTTGAATGCACCCAAGCCGCTGACACTGGTGGGCGCAGCCGTTTTGGGCTGCTGCCTGTGGACCGTGGCCTACGACCTGATCATCCTCTGCCAGGACTTGGGGATCGCCACGCTGAGTTTGAAGAAGCTCGAGGAAGCGCGGCCAGGATTGGAGGCCCTCTTCGATCGCTGGCGGGCGTTGCCCCTGGCCTTTGTGATTCTCGCCTTCGCCGTAACACCCGCGGTCGCCGAGGAGTTTTTCTTCCGGGGCTATCTGCTCGGCGCACTGCGCGGCCGCCTGCCCGCGTGGTCGGCCATTGGCTTGACCGCCGTCATCTTTGGTCTGTTTCACGCCAGCGTCGGCGGAATCATCGCCGTCGAGCGCGTGCTGGCCAGCACCCTCCTCGGCGTGTTTCTCGGCTGGGTCGCGTGGACCAGCCGCAGCATCTGGCCCGGAGTCGTGCTGCACGCGCTGAACAACAGCCTGATGCTCCTCATCGCCCGCTACGCCAACGAACTCAAGGCCCGCGGCTGGGACTCGGAGCAGCAGAGATACCTGCCGAATCTGGTCCTGGCGGTAGCGGTCGTTGGCATTGTCGTGGGGGCGGCGATCATTTGGCGGAGCCGTATCCAGGAACCGGCGGCCAAAGCCACGCTCAAAGAACAGAAACCGAACCTGCCGGCCGCAGCCGATCCTCCCGCCGCCGGCGCGACGCTTTAGACTGCGCCGGCGGGCGTCCGCGCCAGCTTTCGAAACGCCTGCTCATCCAGCATCACGCCCCGCCGCGTCAGCTCGAACGCGAGCGGTGCACCTGGCCAGCCCAGGGCTCGCAGCAACTCGTTGAATTGCTCCTCCGGGCAGTGGCCGCTGGCATCGACATACGCCAGCACGTCGCCCCGATCGATCAGGTTTCCATCGACTTGCCACGCTTGTCCGTCGCCTGTCGTGCCTCGCCAAACGAACGAGCCGTCGGGCTCAATGAACATCCGGGGCAGTTGCTCCAGTGCGGCGAGCGCAGAGTCGAAACTAGCGGCCAGCGGGGCGCCCGCTGCGCCGCCGACAATGGAAATCTGAAACCGCAACATGGTCCGAAGAAATTCGCAGTTTGCGGCTCATCCGACGGAGGTTATCGTAACAGAAGGTGTGCCTGCGCTGCCTTCGAGTTGACGGCCCATGGAATCGCAAGTCTTTGGCGAAATGTCCTGGGAAAGGATGATCCGTGCCGTGGAAAACGTGCGCCGCCGATTGATTCGCGTGGCTCAATTCCTGAACGCCGCGGGAATCCCGTACGCCGCGGCCGGCGGTAATGCCGTGGCCGCCTGGGTTTCGACGGTCGATGAGGCCGCCGTCCGCAACACCCAGGACGTGGACATCGTCCTGCGCCGCAGCGATCTGCCGGCGGCCATCGCGGCGCTCGAAGCGGCCGGCTTCGTACACCGCCATGCCGCGGGAATCGACATGTTCCTCGACGGCCCGACCGCCAAGGCTCGCGACGCCGTGCATGTCGTGTTCGCCGGCGAGAAAGTGCGGCCTGGTTATGTCGAGCCGGCGCCACAGCCGGACAATCCGTATGTAAAGGACGATGTAAAATTCCTGCGTTTGGAGCCCCTGGTGCGGATGAAGCTCACGTCGAATCGTCGCAAGGATCAGGTCCATATCGAGGATCTGCACAGCGTTGGACTCGTCGATGAAAGCTGGTGCCAGGAATTGCCGAAGGAACTCGGTGCCCGCCTTAAGCACATCCTGGACACGCTGGATCAATGATCAGGTCGCTCGCGTGACAGCCGCGGGGGCCGCTGTTATTCTGGCGGCCTATGAAGGCAGAATCTCCCGACAAGCCGGCAGGCGGCGGCGCGCCGCACGTCGATGACAACCAGGCGGTCAGCGCCGCCAATGCCCGCTCGGGGCTGGTCCTGTTTTTCGTTTACCTGGCGTTTTACGCGGGATTCATGGGGCTGGCGACGTTCGCGCCGGGAGCGATGGGCCAGCCTGTGCTGGCGGGCGTGAACCTGGCGATTGTCTATGGCATGGGGCTGATCGCGGGAGCGCTCGTCGTCGCGGCGATCTATATGTGGCTCTGCGGCCGCCATGCCCGCCGCTATCACGCGGAGGCCGGCCGGTGATCTACGAAACCTCCTGGACGGCGATCGGCGTCTTTGCCGCGTTCGTCGCCCTCGTCCTGGGCATCAGCTTCTACCTGGGCGCCAAGGCCAAGAGCGCCAGCGGCTACTACGCGGCCCACGGGCAGATTCCCTGGTTCGTCAACGGCGTCGCCTTCGCCGGCGACTACCTCTCGGCCGCGTCGTTCCTCGGCATCTGCGGGATGATCGCCTTCTACGGCTACGACGGCTTCCTCTATTCCATCGGCTACCTCGCCGGCTGGATCGTCGCCCTCCTGGTCATCGCCGAGCCGCTCAAGCGGCTAGGCAAATTCACGTTCGCCGACGCCCTCGACAGCCAGTTCAACAGCCGCGGCATCAAGCTCGCCGCGGCGATCAGCACGCTCGTCGTGAGCGTGTTTTACTTGATTCCGCAGATGGTGGGTGCGGGGGCGCTGGTCAAGCCGCTCTTGGGCTTTCCCGAGCACTATCAAGGCGTGGTGACGGTGGGCCTGATTGTGATATTGATCGTGGTGACCGCCGGCATGGTCTCTACGACCTGGGTGCAGTTCATCAAAGGCGGAATGCTCGTCGTGTTCTGCGCGATTCTGACCGCGATGATCGTCGGCCGCGGACTGACCGCGCTTGAAGCTCCTCCGCGGGAGATGGCAGAGGGTGCGAAAGTGCTATCGCCAGGCGGCGACTGGGCCGCCAAAAAAGGCGCCGATTTCCGGCAAGTCGAAGTCGCTCCCGGACAGGTGCGAGTCGAGCGGAGGTACGGCGACGACTGGCGACTGGTTCAGTCCTCGTTCAAGCACCACGGCCAGACGATGGTGAACGGCCTGCCGCAAGGCAAAAAACCCGGACAGACCGACTTTGCTCCCGTCGGCCGCATCGCGGAGTTGCCGGCCGGTCGCCGGCAGACTGGACCACTCAATCCGCTGTCCTATCTAGGCACGTTGCAGCAGAGTCAGGTGGAAGTGTGGCGCAGCCTCAAGCTCAAGGACGAGCGGGCCGTGGAGACGACCATCTACTATCCCCTGGTCGTGCGCGGCGACGAGTTGCTCACGCCCGGCGGCAGCCCCACCTTTAGTGCCCTGCGGACGAACCTGTATGTCGAACGGGAAGGCCAGCAGGTGTTGAGCTGGTCGGCCATCTGGTCGAAGCTGGACTTCCTGTCGCTGATGATCGCTCTGTTCGGCGGGACTGCTTCGCTGCCGCACATTTTGATCCGTTATTACACGGTCAAGGACCAGGCTTCCGCCCGCAAGAGCACCGTCGTCGGCATCGCCAGCATCGGCTTCTTTTATGTCCTGACGCTGTTTCTGGGCCTGGGGGCCATGACCAGCGGACGCCTCGACGTGACCGACAACAACATGGCCGCGCCGCTACTAGCCCGCAGCTTCGGCGAGCTGCCGTTCGCCGTGGTCTCGGCGATCGCCTTCACGACCGTCCTGGGAACGGTGAGCGGCCTGATCATGGCCGCCAGCGGCGCTGTCGCCCACGACTTGCTGGCGAATTCCCTGCGGCTGGGCCTGAGCGATTATGCCAAGGTCCGCGCCGGCAAAATAACCGCCGTTTTCGTGGGACTGGTCGCCATCGCGCTGGGAATCCTCTTCGGCCGCCTCAACGTCAACTTCCTCGTCGGCTGGGCCTTCAACATCGCCGCCAGCGCCAATCTGCCGGCGCTGGTGATGCTCCTCTTCTGGCGCGGCACGACCCGGCAGGGCATCACGGCCGCGATCTTCGTCGGCATGCTCTCGTCGCTGGCCTGGATTCTGCTCTCGCAGCAGTGCTACCGCGACGTCTATGGCCTGCCGCCGGAATCCGCGCTCGTGCCCTTCAGCCAGCCCGGGATCGTGACGATCCCACTGGGCTTTGCGGTGCTGGTCGCCGTGTCGCTGTTCACCCGCGGCAACAATGGCCGGCCTGGAGGCCGGGGCTAAGCGGGCCGTTCGCTGGCTGGAATATGGATCGCCGTCACGCCGCAGCAGTCCCAGGCCCGCGAGCCGCGGCTGACGTTCCAGGTGATGTAGAGCTTGTCGCCGGCCGGGTCGCAGGCCACGGCATAGGTCCCCTTGGGAACGAAGCCGTACTTCTTCTCGAAGTAGGGATGCAAGAACGCGATAACCTTGGGTTTGCGGGTCTTCGTGTCGTATTGAATTACGGCCGAGCCGTCGCGCTCGCTGCCGCCGTGTGCGCCGGGCACATAATAGAGGTAGCGGCCGGTGGGATCGGCGCTGACCGCAGCCACGTAGTTGTTCGTGGCGACCGCAGCGGGCCCGAGCACCTCGATCTTCTCGGTCTTGGTGTTGAAGGCATAGATCGAGGCGACAGCGCCCGCGCCCTGTCCGAGCGAAACCGTGTAAACGATGCCCTGCGGCGTTTCGCGGGTCGCGGCCCGGATGCCGATCTCCCCCTCGATCTTCACCGGGGCTTTGTCGGTCGCCGGGTCGAACCGCATCAGCGGCGAATCGCCCTTGCCTGGCACGAAATAGACGCGGCCTGTCGAGCGGGCCAGGATCATGTACCGGGCCGGGCCGTCCGGGCCGGAATAGATCAGCTTGCGGCTCTTGCAATCGTAGGCGAAGAACTGCACCCCTTCGCCGTCGGCCCCTTCGCCCGCCGCCGTCCCGCCGTAAAAGATCAGCCGATCGGGGTCGAGCGTGCCGTTGGGGATGCAGTGCTTGGGTACGGGGGCGTGAGCAACGATCTCCTGGGCTCCA
>DASRJB010000644.1:0-4776 GCA_035649715.1 Pirellulaceae bacterium | reverse complement strand
CTTCGCGGTCAAACACGTTGTCGCTGACCCACCAGGGCCGGCGTGGGCCCTTGCCGTCCGTGGCGGGCCGCAGGTACATCCGCTGCTGCTCCTCGCGCAACAGCGGGCGAGCGCCGATGCGGCCGAAGACGGCGATCTGGTTGCCGGATTCATCGACGGCGCGGTCGCGGTCGAGGGCCTCGGAGACGAACAGTGCGTGGCCGCCGCGCGGCAGCTTCCGCGTCGCCACGAGCTGCGGCGTCGGCCGTGGGCTGAAACCGGAATTGCCGGGCGTGTCGGGGCTGGTGAGCTGCACGACGCGGAGCCCGTTCTGGCCGTCGGCCAGGTAGGCGAACTGGCTGGTGTAGGTGATGCCGAGCTTGACGTCGTGCAGGTCGTCGATGCAGCCGCCAGCATCGAAGATCTGGTCGATCGCCGGGCGGTCGGGCCGCGTGATGTCGGCGATGACCAGACCCTGGTGACCGGCCGCGATGTAGGCGTAGGTCCGGGCCACATAGACGCTGCGGCAATCGGCCAGCGGCAAGTGACCCGCCGGTTTCGGCTGGGCCAGATCGGTCACGTCGAGCACGTGCAATCCGTCCGCGGCGCAGACGAACGCATAGCGAAACTGCACCTGGCTGACGCCGGCCTGCGGCAGCGTTTCGGCGTCGATGACTGCCGTGACATACGGATTGACCGGATCGTCCAACGCGATCACGACCAGCCCCGCGTCGCACGAGACGTAGGCGAACGTGCCGGCGATCGTGATGTGGCGTGCTCCGGCGAGCAAGCCGCCGGGGTTGTAGGTCAGCGATCGCGACAAGAAGTTGTTGAGCGGATTTCCGTCCAGGAGAGTCGCCGCATTGACCAGGATCAGGCCCTCGTACTTGTCGGCGACATAGATGTAGGCGTAAAGCGCATGAACGGATTGCTCGCGATTCTCGGGCAGTTGCTGCCGCGTCGGGTCCGGCGCGAGCGTCGTCGGCGCGGCAACGGCCGTGGCGTACTTCGTCGGGACGTAGAGCTGCTGGCCCAGCGGTGAGACCGGTGCAGTGGTGATGCGCTCGGAGAACCCCTTGTGATCGATAAACGCCATGTCGAAGACGCGGAATCCGCCGCTGCCGCAGGCCGCGTACAGGAATTCGCCGCGGGCCTGCACCTGCAGAATCTCCGGCTTTTGCAGCGGATGGCGGAGCTGGTCGAGAATGTCCACGCCGGGATGCTCGTGGGCGTGCTCCAGCTCGCCGCCCCGCTCCAGGTGGTGCCGATGCCGCTCGGGGTACGCCACGCGGTGCAGCGTGCTGCCGATCACGGCTTGCGGCTCGTCCTGTTCCGTGACGACGACGGCCTCCAGCCCGTGCTCGCCCGCCGCGACCCAGCAGTATTTGCCCATGAAATTCGTGTAGTTCGTGCCCTGCATCAGCAGCTGAGCGAGCAGCGCGTTGTTGTCGTTGTTCTTCGAAGGGTGGCAGTCGCTGCACGATTTCGTCTCGCTCGTGCCCGGGGCGGGATTCAGCAGGCTGCGGCTGCCGCCGCGCACGGTGTGCGGCACGTTGGTGCTGAACGCGATGCCCGACAGCCCGCAGCCGCTGATCGTCTGCTGCTGGTGATAGACATTTTCGCGATTGGCGTTGTACGAGCTGACATGGACCGCGCAGGACGATCGGGCCGGGCCGATGCGGTTGCCGGTGGCCAGCCCATCGCGGGCGAGCATGAACACGTCGTCGCGGAGCGTCTGAAAGTTGTACCGCACCAGGTTGCGGGAGACGTCGCCCTCGTTGTGCAGGCTCGGGGTCTTCTGGTTCGCCTTCTGGGGCAGGTGGCAGCCGAAACAGCTGGGATTCCACGAGGAATGGCAGGCGATGCAACTGATGGTGTTGCTCTGATGGGCACACTTTCGCCCGCCGATCTCCTCCTGGGGATCGGGCTGCCCACCCCAGAGCAATTCGCCCGCCGCGTCCCAGCGCACGGTCTTCGCCGCGTGCGACTTTTCGTTGTAGTCGGGATGGTCGGGGCGGATTGTGTACGCGGTCTGTTTGACCTCCCACTTTCGATCTGGCTCGACCATCGAACGCTGGATCAGTTTGTACCGCGGCTTGCCGTCGGAGGTCGGCGCGTCGGGCTGCAATTCGAATCGGGCCTGCCGCGGAGTGTGCGGCGTGCGGAGCGTGAGCAGGTTCGTGCCGCCGGGGGGCGCGGCCGGGCCGCTCGTCGCGAGGCGGCCGGTTCGCTCGATCCGTTCCGGCGCCGTCTCGCCAGCCGTGCCGTGGCAATCGATGCACTGGATTTCAATCGCCGCCCGCACTTCGCCGTAGAGCTTCGTGTTGCCGTGATTGTCCTGCTGGAAATGGCAATCGACGCAGTGCATGCCTTTTTCCAGGTGAATATCCATCAAATGGACCGGCGTGCCCACGCGCTGCTTGCCGACAGTCTTCTCGTCTTCGGTCGGCGGGCGGACCGCTTCGCGGAGCTTGTCGTTCGTCACCGCGGCGACGCGCCGTCCCTGCCAGTCGAGCAGGTGCCCCGCGCGGTCTTTTTTGAAAACCGCGCGGAACGCCCAGCCGTGGCCGTGAAAGTCGGCGAACTGCGTGTGCCGCGTCACGCTGTTGAGGTCGGTCAGGTTCGCCAGGAATTGCGGGTCCGACCAGTTGCCGCGGGCTGCCGTTTCGTCGGGATTGAAGGCCAGCGACTCAGCCAGCTGCTCCGACGTCGGCAGCTTTTCCTGGGGCGGATACATGAGCTCGCCGTCGGTCTCGTTGTCCCACCACATCGTGCCCAGATAGGCGTTGACGACGTTGGTGCCCGGATGCATGTGGCACACAATGCACTGGCTCGTCGGCATGCCGACGCTGAACCGGTGGGCGATCGGATGGCCCGATTCGTGCTTGGGAATGGTCGGATCGACGTTCTTGACGAACTGCCCGTCGGGCTCGGCCGCGGCCAGACCCATGTGTCCGTATTTGGCATACGGGCCGCTGTGCACCGGCGAGCGGTCGTTGGCATAGACCACGTGGCAGGCCGAGCAGCCGCTGGAGCGATAGTCGCCCGGCTTGTCGTTCGTGCCCAGGAAATTCAGCGTCGGATCGAGCAGCCGCGTCTTTTGAAGCCCGATGAAGACCGGGTCCGTGCGATTCTCGGTGCCCAGGCCGCGGTTGGAGAGCCGCGTGCGCGGGCGGCCCGGCTCTTCCAGTCGCTCGGGAATGCCGACTTCCGGCCGGAACCGACCGCCTTGCTCAAAGATGCGGAGCACGTTGCCCGGCTGCGTAATCTCGAATCGCGGCAGCGGATCGAGGAACGGCACGACGGCCTTGCGGGCGACTTCATATTGCATGAGCTCGATGTCGCCTGCCTTCCAGATCGTCTGCACGCGCTGCGGCACGCCGCACATGCTGTAGCTTTCGCCGTAGCGAGCAGCCTTGTTCGGCACGGCGCCGTTGTTATAGAGGGCGGACCCCCACAGCATGCAACCGTGGGTCATCATGCTCTTCTTGACTTCCAAAACCTCCTTCGGATGGCATGCGCCGCAACTGATATGCGCGACGCGCAGATCGCCCGGATTGACGAAGCGAATGAATTCCGGGCTCTCGTGATTGAGCAACGTATAAGACCGAACGGGATTCGCAGACGAGGGCCAGCCGTACGGCTGGCAGGGATGCACGTGTGCGGCTTCCTTGGTCGAGGCGTCGGGGTTGCCCCCGTGGCAATCGATGCAGCCGAGCTTCACGGTGGGCAGGTCATGCATGTCCTGGACGCCCTGGTGGCAGTTCACACAGCCCCAACTCTTTCGCAGGGCGTCGTCCGCGGTCTGGCGATACAGTTCTTCTGCCGCGGGTGTTCCTGGCGGCAGTGGAAACGGCTCCATCAAAGGCAATGGCGCATTCGGCGGCGGCAGCGTCTCTTGATAGGACGCCGGCGCCACTGCCGTTTTGGGCTTCGCATTCTGTGCGGGCCGCGCAGGCTGCGACCAGAGGCGGATCGGCAGCAGTTTCCACGGTCCCGGCGGCTCTCCCGCTGGCAAGTCCGCGGCCAGGCTCAACGCAATGAAGATCGCTATTACGCGTTGCATCCGTGCATTCCAGTTCTAATAGGTCATGATCACATTCAGGAATCCGGCCGCCAGTGCATCCACGCGTCCGACGAGCGGGTTATAAAGGTCGCGGAATCCGCCGCCGGGGATCAGGCAGGAGACGCCGCCGACCATAATGATGTTGTTACTCAGGAGTGGCCTGTATTCGGCGCCCAGGCTCAGATCGACGCCGATATTGGTCGCAATGTCATCTTGAAAGACAAACGTCTGCAGCACCTCGGTCTGGTTGAACCACAGGAAGTTGCAGTTGCCGATCAGCTTGAGGCGCGGCGTCAGATCGGCATCGACGCCCAGGTTGATCAATTGCAGGCCCGGATTCACGAAATTGGATTGGCCCTGGAACTTGCTGGAACGCAGATCGGGCACGAGGCTCAGGCGATTGACCAGGTTGACGCCAAACAGCTTGATTTGCTGCCGATTCCAATAACTGAATTGGCCGCCGGCAAAGTTCGGATTGTCGAGGATGGTGTCAAAGCCCGTGGCCACGCGATTGCCAAAGCTCACGTCGGAGTCGCCGCTAGCGAAGAAATAGGAAGTCCGAAACCGCATCCAGTCGCGGTCGTACGAGAGCTCCACCGCAAACATCTGCGCATTGATATCTTGCGGCTCGCCGGCGATCGGATTCAGTTCGTCCTTACCGAGCACCCAATAGAAGGCGTGCGTGATGTTGAACCGGTTGATATGTCCATCGCCCGACCAGCCCAGGTAGT
>DASRJB010000643.1:0-3339 GCA_035649715.1 Pirellulaceae bacterium | reverse complement strand
TAAGGAAATCGGCCCCGAGGAGTTCCGCGCCCCGCGGGACAAGGAAAAGGCGGACGTGAAGCGACTTGCGAACGTCAGCAAGCCGACGCTCACGATATTTCAGCCTCCGCAGGAGAAGCGAAACGGGGCCGCGGTGATTGTCTGTCCTGGCGGCGGCTACAACATCCTGGCCTGGGACCTGGAAGGGACCGAAGTCGCCGAGTGGGCCAACTCGCTGGGCCTGACGGCTTTCGTGCTGAAATACCGCGTGCCCAAGCGCGAGGGCGACACGGCGAATACGCTGCCGCTCATGGACGCCCAGCGGGCGATGAGCCTGGTGCGGAGCAAGGCCAGCGACTATGGAATTGACCCCGCGCGGATCGGCATGCTGGGATTCTCGGCGGGCGGCAACTTGACCGCGGCGACCTGCCTCAAATTCAGCGAGCGGCAATACGACAAGCTCGACGCCGTGGATGACGTCTCCTGCCGGCCCGATTTCGGCGTGCTGATCTATCCGGCCTACCTCGTCGATAACGAGGGGAAGCTCAAGCCCGAGTACCAGCCGACGAAGGAAACGCCGCCGATGTTCTTCGCCCACGCCCTGAACGATGGCGTGACGCCCGACAGCAGCATCGCCCTGACGCGAGCGCTCAAGGCCGTCGGCGTCCACGCCGAGCTGCACGTCTATGACGGCGGCGGCCACGGCTTCGGCCTGCGGAAGAGCGAGTTTCCCGTGCACACCTGGCCCGCGCGGTGCGGCGAGTGGCTGGCTGTCCGCGGCTTCTTGAAGCCGGCGGCGCCGACAGCGTCACTGAAGGGAACGGTCACCATCGCCGGCGCGCCTCTGCCGGAGGGCAAAGTCGAGTTGCACGCTGCCGGCGCTGAGCCCGTGGTGCTGGAGATTCGAAATGGCGCGTACTCTGCGACCGTGCCCATTGGAAAGTTCAGCGTAACGATCTTAGGCAAGGGTGTTCCCGAAAAGTACAGCGCACCGGCTGTTTCGCCGCTAAAGGTTGAAATCACCGCAACAGCGAACGAAATTCGCTTCGATCTCAAATGAAAAAAACCCGCGGCGACGCCCATAGGGCGAGGCTGCGGGTTTGATTTTGTTCGCAGTTCGGGAACGCTACAGAGGGCGTTCCCTACAGCGCGAGGTACGCCTACCGCGTCATCGGCTTGACGCGCTTCTGGATGTCGGTCTCCAGGACGCCGAACACCGACTCGTGCCGCTGCACGGACAGCGACAGGGCGTGCAGCAGCCGCTTGGCGGTGTAGTAGTTCACGATCACGCGCTGGCTGACGCCGATCGGGTTCTTCGGAATGCCGACGGGCTGCGGGTTGAGGCCGAAGTCGATGATCAGCTCTTCCGGCGAGCCGGTCACGCGGCAGAAGTTGGCGTAGGAGGCGGTGACGTGGGAGTCATCGACCTCGACTTGCACCATCTGCTGCTGCTGGGCCGGGGCGGCCGGCGGGGTCTCAACGATCTCTTTCTCCAGTTTCTCGGACATCGTTCTGCTCCAAAAGGTTACTCGAAAACAAGAAGTTTGTCGGCCGACGCGGCCGGGGTTTCCTCAGGGTAGCGAGCGGGATGCGTGAGCTTCCCGATGGTGCGGCGTCTCCGTCCGCTGCGCTATCGGGAAGCTCACGCCTCCCGCTCGCCGGTTATGTCTCACAGGTCAAAGTGAAACGTCTTGGCACAATACCGAAACAGCCGGCGGCCCAGGGGCTGCCAGCCGGTGTAGATGCGGGCCTGGCCCTGCATGCCAACGGCCAGCTCTTCCGGGGCATCGTCCAGCGGCACGCGGACCTGATACGAAGTGCTCAGCGGCCGGACCATGCCGGCCGAATCGGTTTTCGTCTCCAGCCGGCCGCCGCCCTGCGACGACATGCCGCGGGAGGCGACCTTCATCTCCGTGGGGGCGATGTCTTCGACCTCGCTGTACAGGGACCGCCGCGACGACGATTCGAGCAACAGCTTGACCTGGTGCTTCTTTTGGACCAGGCCGACGTAAGCCTGATCGACGATCAGCACGGCTTCCATGTCAGCTGGGTCGCCGATCTGGCAGATCAACTCGGTCGGCGTGATCATCGCGCCGGTGTTGTGCGGATCGAAGGGCGTGCCCGACCAGCTCGGCAGCCGGCCCTGGGCCGCGGCGGCCTTGTCGTGGCGGGCCGGCGGCGGAATGATCGTGCCGCCCACGGGGGCCACGATCGTGAGCCGCTCAAATTCCGTCCGCTTCCCCTCGTACAGGTGGCGGGTGGAGGCGGCGATCTTCTCGGCCGTATCGAGCTGATCGACGGCCGCCGGATCGCCGTAGCGCTGCTTCTGCTTCAGGTTGCGGACGGCCTGCTCGGCTTCATCGCAGCGACCCTTCAGCTCCAAGAGCTCCATTTCCAGCTCCGCGTTCTGGAGCTGCATCAGCACGGTGCCTTGGGCGACCTTCTGGCCGGGCTTGTACTCGACCGGCGTCATGATCTGGCCGGCGACCGTCGTATAGACCGGCTGCCCGCCCCGCGGCTGCACTTCGAAGGCGCACTTCACCGAGAAGGGCAGCGGCACAAACAGCACGCCGGCCACGGCCGCCGCGAGCACGCCCACTGTGGCGTACAGCCGCTCGTGTTTCATCTTGTTCATCCTCCCCGGGGTATAGAAGAACTTGCCCAGCTCCCAGACCGGCTGCACGACCAGCCCGACGAAGCCCGAGAGGGCGATCAACTGGCCGATGATCTTGAGCCCATAAGGCTCGAACACCTTGTTCAGGAAAAACAGAATCGAGAACACGACCAGCCAGCGGTAGATCACGGCCGCGATCGTGTAGATGCCGAACGCCCACTGGTGCTTGTGCGGCAGGAACGGATTTTCCGGCTGCTCGATGCCCAGGCAGAGCCAGACGAAGAACCGCCGCGTGATCTCGGTCGCTTTTTGCCGCAGGTTCGGGATTTCCAACAGGTCCATCAGGATGTAGTAGCCGTCGAACCGCAGCAGCGGGTTGCCGTTGAACATCACCGTGCTGACCGAGCAGATGAACATCACGCTGAGGCAGATCGAGTTGAGCAGACCCGGCGAGCTGTACCACCAGAGAAACGTCGCACAGGAGGCCAGGAACAGCTCGACATACATGCCCGCCGCGCCGATCGCCGCCCGGTGCCACTTGTTGGGGAGCATCCAGGAGTCGGAGACGTTGCAATACAGGGCGGGCGTGAAGACGAGCATCATCGCTCCCAGCTCGTGGCACTCGCCGCCAAAGTGTTTGCACGACAGGCCGTGGCCGAACTCGTGCAGGACCTTGACCACGGCCATCGTGATCGCCAGGTAGAACCAGTTTTCCGGGCCGAAGAACGCGTGAAAGTTCGGCAGGC